>JAJRSW010000039.1 GCA_024278595.1 Fidelibacterota bacterium
AGCAAAAAGGCGGTCTTAGTCACCTGCAAGATATGGGTTACAACGCCGTAGAATTCTTGCCCCTGCAGGAATTCGGCAATATTGAGATCGACTTTAAGAATCCAGAACTGAGTATCTTTAATGATTGGAATCCCTACGAAGCAAACCACTGGGGTTATATGACCTCCTTCTTTTTTGCACCAGAAATCTACTATGGTTCAGATGGCGTGAGCGATCGGGGAGCCTGGTTAGGGCAAGATGGCAGAGCGGTCCGGGAGATGAAGGAGCTGGTGAAAGCGCTGCATCAGGCGGGCATCTCCGTGATCATGGATGTGGTCTATAATCACGTTTCTCAATATGACCAGAACCCTTATAAGCTCATCGACAAGTCCTATTACTTTAAATTGAACGAGGATGGGGAATATCTTTCTCATAGTGGCTGCGGTAATGACTTCAAAACCGAGAACCCCATGTCACGCAAGATGATCATCGAAAGCCTGGTCTATTGGATGGAAGAATTCCACATTGACGGTTTCCGGTTCGATCTGGCCACCATGATCGATCTGGAAACAATTGACGCCATTACTGCAGCCACCCGAGCCGTTAATCCTGATGTCGTATTGATCGCGGAACCCTGGGGCGGTGGCGGGTATAACCCGGCTGAATTAGCCAATCATGATTGGGCCTCCTGGAATGATCATTTTCGGAACAGCGTGAAGGGGCGCAACCCCAGAGCCAATGACTCTGGATTTATCTTTGGAAAACTTTGGGATGGCAAGCCAACCGAACACTATAAAAAGTTGATGCGCGGCTACCTGCAGTCTGAAGGGGGACACTATCTGAAGCCCATGCAAAGCGTGAATTACCTGGAGAGCCATGATGATAATACGCTGGGTGATTTTATCAGATTGACCCTGGGAAAAGTTGGCGAACATGAAGCCGTTAACCGGGAACAGGTGGCAAAACTCTCCGCAGAAGAGCTGAGGATCCATAAGTTTGCCGCTCTGAACCTACTGGTGAGTCAAGGACCAGTGATGATCTCCCAGGGCCAGAGTTGGGGTCGCTCCAAGGTCATCACCAACAGCATCGGGACTGATCCCAGAGCTGGTCAACTGGATCATAACTCCTATGAAAAGGATGATGAGACCAACTGGCTTGACTGGGATGAGAAGGCGCTTAATGGAGAATTGGTGGACTATTACCGCGGTCTAATCGCCATCCGCAGCAAATATTCTGAGCTACGCAATGTAGATTCTGGTTTTCGCAGTTTCATCGACGGTGAGAACGAGCTTTCATTTGGTTTTAACATGGGTGTAGCACACCAGCTACTGGTTCTGCTGAATGCAAATGCTGATACACCAGTGAAATTTAACCTGCCCAAAGGTGATTGGACTGTTTTGGCCGATGACCTCAGTGCTGATCCTAATGGCAAGGGGAGCGTAAGCAGGTCGGTAGCGCTGAACCCTCAAAGTGGGATGATCCTGGTCAAGTAGGAATTTTGTAATCTGGAACGTTAAGTTTCTTCCTGAGGCTCTCGAAGGACACGCGTAGTAAAAACAACAGGAGAATTAACATGAAATCAACCACCAAATATTTGCATTTTAATGTTCCAGAGCGGATGGGTTTTGTGAACATTACCCGCGATGTGGAAGCTGTGGTACAGGATAGTGGTGTCCATGAAGGACTGTGTCTGGTCAATGCCATGCATATCACGGCTTCGGTCTTTATCAATGATGAAGAGAGCGGCTTGAAAGAGGATTACAAACGCTGGTTGGAGTGGTTAGCCCCTTTTGATGCCAGTCCTGAGCGTTATCATCACAATCGCACCGGAGAAGACAATGGCGACGCGCACCACAAGCGTCAGATCATGGGCCGTGAGGTAGTGGTAGCCATCACCAAGAGGCGCCTGGATTTCGGGACCTGGGAGCAGATTTTTTATGGTGAATTTGATGGACGGCGGAATAAACGGGTGCTGGTGAAGATTATCGGAGAGTAGTTTTTTTTGTGACAAGTGACAAGTGACAAGTGACAAGTGACAAGTGACAAGTGACAAGTGACAAGTGACGAGTGACGAGTGACGAGTGATGAATGGTGAGTGGTGAATTTCAACTCAAAAACCCACTGAACCCATAGAACCCATCGAACCCATCGAACTCAAATCCTACTCCAACCCCAACTCCAGTCGGATCTCCTTGGTCCACAACGCATAACCCGCTGCATTCATATGAAGACCATCCTCACCGAAGATTTCTGGACGCGGGGTACCATCTGCACCTAACATTGGGGTGAAGACATCCATATAGTATAAGGTCTTATGCTGATCGATATAGGCTTTGATCAGCGCATTGGCCTTCGCCATGTTGTTCAGATGGTCAATACGGGCCAGACTGGGCTTGATGGATATAAAGAAGATGGGCATATCAGGCCACCGGGCGAATACCTGATTGACAAAACTTTGATAATCTGCCATCACTTTCTCAGGTGTTTTACCGGCCGCAATATCATTGTCACCTTCATAGACCACGATGGCATTGGGACCATAGGGGAAAACCAGGTCTTCGATGAAATAATTCAGATCAGACATGTGGGACCCACCCATCCCGCGATTGAGCACATAGAGTTCAGGGAAGTTATCAGCCAGGGTCTTCCAGCCATGAATGCTTGAGCTGCCCACAAACAAAACTGGATTGGCCAGTGGTTTCTCCAGCTTATCATCAGCCTTGTAAGCCTCAACTACTGCAGTGAAACGTAGAGGATCAACGATGACCTCTTTCGGTCCGCCGAATGGTATCAACCCGCAAGCCCCGATGAGTATTGAGATAATGACCAAGGGAATAATAGCGTAGATATGTCTGCTGGTGATATGTTTGATCATGGGAATCGCTCCAATTCTATTTTAAAGCATACGTTTTGAATTATCCCTAAAATATGAGAGATGCATCATGAGCAACCAATTGGAAAAAGTGAGCTTTCCAGGATAATTCAGAATATTAATAATTGAGTTATCAGGAATTACTGCCATTTTTTCACCATTCAACTTCCTAAAACCGCTCAGCAGCCCTATGGGTCCTGAAATGATGGGTTTTACCTTCCAGCCAGCCAACTTTGATACATTCCGCATGATCCACATCTGGAATAAAAGGTTTGATATCCAACAGGGGCGTATCGTCTAGAATGTCCAGGCCATCCACTTTTATTAGGTTATCCTCTATTGAAAGGAGCTCCACCAGTGAGAGACCGATGGGATTGGGACGGGAGGGGGCTCGAGTAGCAAATACCCCCCGGGTTTGATCATCCAGGTAAGGGGTAACCTCCAACCTGGCTCCGTCTACGGCGTGAAAATGAAAGATCAACCAGATCTTGGAAAAGCCTGATAAGTCCTTCAAACCACTGATGAACTCTGGGAAGATCTCAACCTCACCACCACACCGCTCCAGCCGACTGGGCTGGATGGGTGTCCCTTGCTTGGCCTTGTGGGGGGAATGAATTTTTCCGATGGGTGTAAATTTTATGGGCTGCATTGTGAGTTAATCCTCTTTGAAGAAATCTCGGATACGGGAAAATACCATATCAGGTTGTTCTGCGTGAAGCCAATGTCCGGCCCCAGCAATTGTCTGTAACTGTGCGTATGGAAAAATTCCCAGAACTTCAGGAGACAGCTCAGCCTCAAGATAACTGGATAAGTCACCGCGCAGAAAAAGAATCGGACCAGGGAAAGCATCAGGTAGGTCCAGAGCAGTGATCAGATCTTCGTAATGATCGAGCAGCGCCTCATGGTTGAATTTCCAGGCGAAGCTGTCATCCACCCGGCGCATGATATTCTTGATCAGCAATTGGCGAATTGGAGCACTTCCAATGAATTGTTCCAGGGTTTCCTCAATATCAATCCGGCTGCTATGATCCCCGAGGTTCACCTGTGCCAAAACTTCCAGGATCGCTGCGTGCTGACCAGTTACTTCAGCTATTCCAATATCAAGAATGGCCAGGCCAACTACCCTGTCAGGATATTGGGAAGCAAAGAGCATGGCTACTTTGCCACCCATGGAATGTCCTACGATATAGGCTGGATCAAGGCGCTGTTGATCCATGAACTGACCCAGATCGTGAGCCAATTCACGATAGTCCATGGCTGATTCATGGGGCGAGCTGCCATGATTGCGTTGATCAATTGCATAAACAGTAAAAAATTCTCCCCAACGCCTGGCAAGATTGTGCCAATTGTCAGAAGATCCGAATAGGCCATGTAGGATAATTAACGGTGGACCAGCCCCATATTTTCGATAGTGGAGTTTCACGATATCATTTTAGCAGCAGAACCTTTTGGGAGAGGCTTTGGGTACCCAGCTGCCCCTGAATGATATAGAGACCAGTCTCGGCGATCCTTCCCTGGCCATTTGTTCCATCCCAGGCTATTTGATGATCGCCCGCTTTGATCTCACCCAACTCCAGCGTTTTAACCAACCGGCCCTGAATATCAAACACGGAAACATTGATCCCGCCTGGTTTATCCACTGTGAGGCGCCGAACAGTCTGGCCATTGAAGGGATTGGGAAAGGCCGGCGCCAGCGTAAATGAACTGGGTTGAGCAAACAACTCGTTGGCTGTTTGGGAAGCTGGAGCTAAGGTCACTGTGAATTCACCACCCACATTCGCTGGAATAAAAAGATGGGTCAATTTTTCTAAACATTAAAATGGAAATAGATACAATCATTTTCCTGAACGATGTATTCCTTACCCTGCAGCGTGATGAGTCCCTGCTCTTTGAGTGCTTTCTCAGAACCGTGGATCATGAGATCATCAAATTTGAAGATGGCGGCCTTAATAAAGCCCTTTTCAAAATCAGTATGGATCTCCGCCGCCGCTTTTGGAGCCGTGGAGCCTTTACGAATGGTCCAGGCGCGCACCTCTTTAGGGCCAGCCGTGTAAAAGGATTGCAACTGCAGCAGATTATAGGCCCGGTGGATCAGTTTGTTCAACCCGGGTTCTGGTAAACCATACTCTTCACAGAATTCCAACTTCTCGGCTTCCTCCAACAGGGCGATCTCCTGCTCTAGTTTCCCACAGAGCCTGAGCGCTCCGGCACCTGTTGATTCAGCATAGTCGAACAGGCGTTGGGTCAAATTTCCCCGGGTCTCTGCCAGGATCTCATCTTCATCCACATTCGCCACATACAGGATCGGTTTCATGGTGAGCAGAAAGTAACGTTTAACTCGCTTCAGCTCATCCTCATCAAAGGCCAGGCTTCTCACCGGTTCGATATGATCGAGATGGGTCCGAATACGGCTTAGGAGGATTTCATCAGCCTTGGCATCCTTATCTCCGGATCGCGCAATTTTGGTCACCCGGTGCAGTTGCTTCTCGACCGAATCCAGGTCCTTAATGATCAACTCGCTTTCAATGGTCTCAATATCACGGATCGGGTCGATGGACCCATCTACATGAGTGACATTTTCATCTTCAAAACAACGGACCACATGGATCAGAGCCGTAACTTCACGGATATGCCCTAAAAATTGATTCCCCAGACCTTCACCCTTGCTGGCACCGCGAACCAGACCGGCAATATCGACAAATTCCATCACGGCTGGTGTGATCTTGTCCGGTTCATAAATTTTAGCCAGTGATTTGAGTTTATCATCGGGTACAGCCACAATACCCACATTGGGGTCAATGGTACAAAAGGGATAATTCTCGGCCGGGATTTCCGAAGCGGTCAAGGCATTGAAGACTGTTGACTTGCCCACATTAGGCAGCCCAACAATCCCACAGGTTAAAGCCATTTTAGTGTCCTCTTAAATATAAAATTATTGTATAAATAATGTTCAAATGCAGGATCCATTGAGCGGGTCAAAGATCAGTTCATATTGGCTGCAGTTCTAACGGTTCAGCAGCTCATAATGGATGTTGATGCGATGTTTGGGTCGAATTTCATCCAGTAGGATCTGTCGCGTCGTGTTGAATCTTTCATGCTCCATATCTTCAAGCACACGAGCCTTGACGGTAGCATACGCCACGGGGAACCGATGTCGTTTCAATAGTTTGACCAGGGTCCATTTATTACGATGTAAAACTGGACCGGCCAGGGTACCGGTAGAGATACTACGGGTCAATTTATAGAGGGGTGTTTCCTGATCCGGGCCGGCCAACCAGAGCTGTTCATCACCTGGATTGGTTGAGAACAAGCCGTTCCGCAGTTGATAGAGGGCTTTATGGGCAGTAGCACTATCAGAGAATGCGAATAGTTCCACCAAAAGGCTGTCGGGAGCATGGTAGCGCCCCAACTGGTGATCCTGATAATAATTTTCAATATGGGTCTCGGTAAAGACCAGGGTATCAGCCATCAATCCCACATAGCCATCTGCCAGAAGCTGATCCTGACGATCTTGAACCTGCTCCAGGACATCAGGATGTTCATCCATATTGAGTTCTTTGGCCTCCCGGGCCAGCATCTCATCTCGAATGATATTAGAGCTTGCCACGTACAGGTTGCCCCTGAGTTCGGCCTGATCCAACTCAGGCAGACGATCCAGGATCTCAAGTACGGTCCAATCCTCACCATCCACACTGACCAGGATCTCGTTGTGTAAAGATTCCAGGCTGGCTTCCAATTCTGCGGCTTCTGAATTATTCAGGGACTGCGAATCTTTTGTTTCTAAACGTTTTATCACCAGTGGCCAAACCTGTTTTGTGACCTCACGGTTAAACACGATCTCAAACTGGTCCATAAACTCGTTAAGCACCTGTTTCCCCAGTACATTTTCACGTCGCTGGATGATCTTATTATGGATCAGGCTCTTGTTCTTTTGAAAATCATCTTCAGTAATGAACAATTCTTCCTGGGAATCATCCATGGCGAGAATATGCCAACCATACTGGCTTTTAACGGGTTCAGAGATCCGTCCGGGCTGTAAAGTGTAGATCGTATCTTCCAGGGTCTCATCCAGGTCACCAAAGGTGATCCAGCCTAAAGCCCCGCCATTTCTGGAAAGCACCGTGTCGCTGAACACATCTTGCGCCAGGGTATAAAATGTTTCGCTTCCATTCCTGAGACGTTCGGAATAACCACGGATCTCTGCTTCGGTTTCCGCAAAGAGGTGGCGCACGAAGATCGCTTTCTGACCCCGTTGAAACCCCTTTCGCAAATCCTGTTCCGTCGGTGGCTGAAGCGCCTCCCTGACCCATTTGCCATAGAGTTGTCGAGATAGGGCTTGGCGTTGAACCTGGTCGTGCCTGCGCCTGATATACTGTATTGTATCTAAATGGGCGGATCGTCCAAGCTGGGAAAGCAGTTTTTGGCCGATGAGAAAGTTGAGTACTTCTTCCCGGGTATCCTCACT
Source organism: Fidelibacterota bacterium (assembly GCA_024278595.1). Taxonomy (GTDB): domain Bacteria; phylum Fidelibacterota; class UBA8477; order UBA8477; family JABMPR01; genus JABMPR01. Next base: position 7,317 of record JAJRSW010000039.1, read on the forward strand.
ATCAAATTTGTCACCATACAGCAGAATGGGCAGATAGGTCCTTTGAAAACTGGTCTCAGTGATCTCCAGGTCATCGACTGTGGCAACTATTACTCGCTGATCAGAACTAAGCTTTTCTTCCGGTGAACAATTGGCTAGAATGGTGAGGAGGAGGGCCAGCAGGAGGCCGGATATGCGACTCATTAGATGATGGTCTCACAGAACATCTCGAATTTCATTAAATTTTCAACTGTGCCCAGTGCGATCAATTTATCATTGTTGGAAAATTTATAATGGGGATCCGGATTGAAATTAGCTTCCCCGTTGGTTTGTTCCACAGCTGTGACAATGATATTGAAGTTTTTACGAACATCCAGTTCTATAATGGATTTACCCTCGGCGCGGGAGCCAGCTGAAACAGCAATGGTTTCCAGAGCCAGATCCAGATTACCGCGATTCAAAATAAGCTCGATAAAGTCCACTACTCCAGGTGCCATGGCCTGCCTGGCCAATTTAGTACCGGCCGCTTCATAAGGATTGATCACCTTATCAGCTCCCGCTCGTTTCATTTTTGGGATGGATCCAGGGATGGTTGCCCGGGTCAGAATGAATAGATCGCTCTTTAGACTGCGAGCAGAGAGGGTCAGAAATAAATTGTCCTGATCATCCTTCAATACACCGATCAGCGTGGTGGCACGTTCGATCCCAGCCTCCAATAAGACTTCATCCTGGGTTGCATCCCCTTCAATAAAGACAAAATCAGCATAGGTGATGTCGGTGATCTTGTCCAATTCCTTTTCAATAACTACAAAACTTTTATTGGCCGCTCTTAGTTCCTTGGCGATGGATTGACCCATTCGTCCGAATCCGCAAAGGATAAAATGATCGCTTAATTTCTTTACTCGTTTCGCCATGCGAAATCTCCTGTAGCGTTTAAGATCAACGGCTTGCTGGGCAATGTGTCCAGCGATGAGGAAAAAGACTCCAATGCCGGAAAACATGATAATGATGGTCCAGAGATGCCCCAGATCAGACATTTTCCAGACCTCCTGGAATCCCACGGTTGCCAGGGTGATGGAGGTCATGTAGAAGGCATCAAACCATCCAACATGCTCGATAATTACATAGCCTGTTGTGCCTAAAAGGATAATCCCGAACATGCCTAGGATCAGTTGTGTGATGCGCGTATCCAACATGCGTAAATAATAGGACGGGGACTGAGGATTTGGAAATTGAAAATTCTAATTTACCACAGTATTAATGATGGAGTTCCCAATGGATCAAAATTGTATTCCAAGGGGGTTTTTTGTTCTCCCCGACCTTTCAGACCCGCTACTTTCAGATTAGATTGCTGGCTCATGAAACCGATCAGTATCACTAACAATAATTTTATAAATGAACCATTCAAACGGAGTATGTATGTCGAAGATCGTTGATGTTTTTAGCCGCCAGATCATGGATTCACGCGGGAACCCCACAGTTGAGGTTGATGTTTATTTGGAGAGTGGGGCTTTTGGCCGGGCTGCAGTACCCTCGGGTGCTTCCACCGGTGAGCATGAGGCCATGGAGCTGCGGGATGGGGATAAGTCAAAATTCCTCGGGAAGGGTGTCACCAAAGCCGTGGCTAATGTGAATGACATACTGGCCCAGGCAGTCATCGGCATGGAAGCAGTGGAACAACGGGCAGTTGATGAAAAGATGATCGCTACGGATGGCACTGAAAATAAATCAAAACTGGGAGCCAATGCCATTCTGGGAATTTCCCTGGCTACGGCCAAGGCGGCTGCCATGGATTTCGATCTGACCCTCTATGAGTATCTCGGTGGCGAGGACGCCACGCTTTTGCCGGCCCCCATGATGAATATTCTCAACGGGGGAGAACACGCCGACAATAATATAGATTTTCAAGAATTCATGGTCTTTCCCCTGGGAGCAAAGAATTTTTCACAGGCCCTACAGATGGGGATTGAGACCTTCCATCAATTAAAAGCTGTCCTCAAAGCCAAGGGTATGAATACCTCAGTTGGAGATGAAGGCGGTTTTGCTCCTAATCTTCGCTCCAATGAAGAGGCCATCGAGGTCATTCTGGAAGCCATCGAGAAAACTGGCTACCAAGCTGGCAAAGACCTGTTCATAGCGCTGGATCCCGCCATTAGTGAGATCTATGACTCCAAGACGGGACTCTATTCGCTCGCCGGAGAAGGCCGCAAACTGGATTCTGCTGAGCTGGTGGAATTCTACGCGGATTGGGTGGCAAAATATCCCATCGTTTCGATTGAAGATGGCATGGATGAAAATGACTGGGAAGGTTGGCAGGAACTGTATGCCAGACTGGGTGATAAAATTCAGTTGGTCGGTGATGACCTCACCGTGACCAATCCAGTGAGACTTCAGAAAGCCATCGATCTGAAGGCCATGAATAGTATCCTCATCAAATTAAATCAGATCGGCACCCTGACTGAAACACTGGACACCATCAAGCTGGCGCACGAAAATAATATGACCTGCGTTATTTCACATCGATCCGGTGAGACAGAAGATACCACCATCGCTGATCTGGCTGTGGCAACCGGGGTTGGTCAGATCAAGACCGGCTCAGCTTCGCGGAGCGACCGGATCGCCAAATACAACCAGTTGCTGCGGATCGAAGAAGAGCTGGGTGATCTGGCAACCTTCAAAGGGATGCAGGCGCTCAACCCCAAATAGGAAACCTATGGTAAAAAAACGGTCATCGCCTGCTAAGTCTCGCAGATCTAAAGCTCCAGGCAAGCTGTTTGGAAATAAAGTTGCCTGGATTTCGGCTGCCATCATCCTCATAATCCTGATCCAGCTGTTTGTCCTGCGTGATGAAGGCATTTATAGTCTTATGCAGCTCAAACAGGAGATCAAAGATATGGAGTCTCATATCACCCGTCTGGAAATTGAAAAAGCAGAGCTGGAAAGTGAACGTGATCGGTTACTCAACGACCCGGACTACCTGGAACGTATTGCTCGTGAGCGTTTTCGGATGGCAAAACCGGGTGAAAAAGTTTTCCACGTTGTCATCGAATCCAAACCGGTGGGTCAGAGAGAGTAGGATGTTGCCGAGAGTTCCATGGGAGACTCCACCCGGTTCCAGAGCCACGTAAAATGTTATTTTTCCTGGTCATCGTGCTGGCACTGTTCCTCACCAATGAAGCCGTCCAGGGGGCGGATCAAGACTCGGTGGCCTACATCTTCAGACAAGATAATCTTTCAAGCAATAATGATCTCCAGATCAATTACGAATTTGACCTGGAACGTAGCACCCTGCTGATAAATGACGCCATTCGTTATAAAGTATTTGCCTACGAGAACAGCTCTATTCAAGGTGAGCAATTCTCCATAGAGCACCGTCTGAAGAGTGATTGGTCCTGGGGTGAAGAACGGTCAAAAAGTTTCCGGCTGGAGAGCAGTCAATATCAAGATCATCGAACGGGTCTGGCCACAACGATCAAGAACTGGGCTCTGCTGGGAGGGTTTAAAAGGAACGAGACCTTTTCACTTTTTGCCGGCGGACGGTCTATCGAACGCTATGGGATCATTGATCAGGGCTGGACCACCGAACTTGACCTGCAGAATTCCTGGATAATGGGCTTCCAGCGTTCTGCCATCAATATCTCAGCTCTGCGGGATCAATTAGCTGAACATTTGAGTCACTCACTGAATATCCAGGCAGATTACCTGATCCGGTTTGGAACTATTTCATCCTTTCAGACATCCATTCAACATGAAGCCCGTCAGCAAGTGTTCTACACGGACTCACTGGGCAGCTCACAGTCTCGTTACAATGAAAATTTGATCTGGAAAAATCGTTTTAATTATCAGCTGAGGAAGGATCTGCAGCTCTACCACCAACTCAACTGGGGTGACCAATCCACCAGGATCAACCAGGAAAAAGTTGACCTGGCCTCTCGCTTCAAAACAGCCAGTGAGGAACGGAAACGATTTTCCCTGGTTAATGAAACCGGGATGCGGCTGTTGCGTCCACGCTTCACTTCTTTGACGGTTTTTAAAGTTGAGAACTCACAGAACAAATACTATGTGGATTACACCCAGATATTGTATCAACTCAGGGAAGATGTGACCTGGTCGATTCCGGGCTGGGTGGATTCTCTTGCCTGGAGCAACACGCTCTCCAGGCTGGAATATGATACGCCGGATACTACCAATGATGATGACCGGGATGAGTTGCGAATAAATACAGAATTGCACCTGGTTTGGAACCCGAGTCCATTCTATCAAGTAGATCTGGGGGCAAAGCTGGGTCTTTTTCACCTGATCTATCTGTTTAATACTCGCAGTTCAGAAAACAACTGGAATCGCAATCTGGTGCTTTGGTCAGGATTTAATTGGCGCCGTCAATCATGGGAGGGTTTGGGACGAGCCCGGATTCGGAGTAATTATTTTGACTATGACCACGATGAGCTGTTTGCCGAAATGGATCAACCCAGCCGCAGTTTTGTGCACCGGTCACTGGATATCCAGAAGCGTCTGACCTATCATTTTGATCAGCGCTGGTCGTTGAGCTCCAAAGTTGTTGCCCGCTGGGAGGACGAAGGCCAGTTGGATTGGGAAGCCTTTGTTCAGCAGGTGAGTAGTGACCGGAAGCAAATGGAATTGATCGTCAAACTATTCTACGATTATCGGAGCTGGCAGGGCTGGATCGGCTATCTGACCCACGACAGGCTCACCGAGTATCGATTGGCGACCCGTGAATCTGAGTCCTGGCATGGTCAGGGTCCGCTATTTGGTGTGAGACATCGACTGGGAAGTCGCTTATTTTTGGATGGGGATGCCCGGTTTATAGCTGTCCGGGATCAGGACCGGGAATATCTATTACCCAAGGTGCACCTAACCCTGGTCTACCGCTAATAACTCCTGATAAATAGGGTTCATTTTTTGGTGGATATGGTATTACTTCCACCATAGAATTCAATTAGCAGGCAAGGGTTTCTCTAATTCATCAATACGCTCATTTAGCGTGTCCAGATGTCCAGCCAAATGTTTTTGAACATCCCGGATGGCCTGGTTGTAGTAGTGAGGTCCCAGGTTTTCGCTAAAATAATCCAACAGGAATTCCGCTTCAAAATTGCCCAACTCCTGCTTTAATTCCTCAGTGAAGTAGGTCTGTAACCCTCGGACCAACTCATCTTTTTGTTCCCGTGAAAAGGTGTGGATCATGTTCCGGATCTCCCATGAAAGCAGTTGCTCAACCCCCACTTTAAGATTAACATAGCCTACACTTTAAAAACATTCTTCAAAGTTAAATTTTGGGTAGCATTATGAATTATTTAAAAATTCTGCTAGTTGCAGGGTGCCTGTTATTTGGGCCAAGACCAGCAAGCGTTTCACTTTTTGGCGCATTCGAATTTCAAGGAGTCGGCTGGGCTGCTGCGGCTGCCAACATCAGAGTAGTAGGGGATGGGCATCCAGATCGATTGCTGGTAAACTCGGCCTTGTTAGGTGCTCATGCAGTCCCGCGCACTGGTTTCCAGTACTCCAGGCCGTTCTCAGGACTGGATCTTCAGGCGGGTTCGGCAGTCGCTGAGTATCAAATTGGCCGTTTTCCGGTGATCAGTGCCCTGAGCTATTTCGGCGATGACCAGTATTCAGAATTGATGGTGACTCTGGGCACGGCCCTTTCCCTGAGTGAGCGCTGGCGGACTGGGTTGAGCTTGAACCTGTTCCAACTGAATATTGCAAAATATAACGCCCGTGGCGCTTTATCGATCAGCACCAGTATGAGCCTGGATCTGACACAAGACCTTCGCATAGGCTCGATCCTTCAGCATGTCATGCAGGTGGGTTCCGCCTTGACCCTCCCTCAGCGATTTCATATGGGAGTCGCGTATGATGGAGGTTCGGTCGTTTTGCTGGTGGCTGTGGAAAAGGAGGCCGCTCTGCCGCTTGAATTTTGCCTGGCCTTACAGACCTCCTCCCAGCGGAAATGGCAACTGGCTCTGGGATACCGCGATCTGAGTCAGTCATTATCAGCCGGCTGGCGTCTCAGATACCGGAATATGGGGCTGCATTATTCAGCTGTACTACATCCGGACCTGCCTATCTCACACGGCTTTGGACTAGAGTTGTTCTTTCAGTGAGGGTGGTATTGATATGTCTGTTGTGCCTGACTTGCTCATGGGCGCAGGTAGAGCCGGATCGTTCTCATGATGAACTGGCTGAACCGGATGAACAGGACTTTACCAATTCATTGCTCAGGCAGATTTTTGATCCAACAGATATAGAAACAGCAGATTCAGTCCGACTGCAAAATTTAGGATTTTCCCTGGAAGCTATCAGATCGATCCTGCATTGGCAGCAGAGCGGCCAAACCAAAGGTGGCTACAAACGGTTCCAGAAAACCTTAAGTGAAGCAGATCAGCAGCTCCTGGGTGGGACCATACGGGGGAGTCAGGCAGCACCTGAAATTATATTTCGACAAAAATTGCAGTATAGTGGCTCTCTGGGTGGGTGGCGCCTGCTCCAGAAAGGACGTATCCAAAGTATCTGGGGTAACCTGGTCTTTCTGGCTGAGCAGGATCCTGGTGAGGCCCGTCTAACCGATCATGTCATTTTTACCCTGAGCAGCCAGCGCGTGCCCTACTTGGAGAAATTGGTGTTGGGCGATTTTCATCTGACCTGGGGGAGTGGCCTCTTGTTGAAACAGAGCGGCAGTAGACTGGGGTTGACGCCCACAAGTCTGGTGAAGCGGACCAATCTCATACTCATGCCGCATTATTCAACCCGCGAACAAAATTATTTTCGCGGACTGGCTGGCCAGTGGCAAGTCCAGGGCTTTCAGGGGATGGTCTTTGTCTCAAATCGCCGGGCCTGGGGACGGCTAGACCAGGGTCTCTTTCTGGAGGACTCAGATGGGATCCATCTCCCGGGAAAGACCTATGACAGACAAAATATTGTCACTGCCGGTATGGCCGCTGTGCTTAAATTTTCAAAATTCCGCATTTATTTGGCCTCTTTGAGTGATCTGAGCGGGGCAATTGAGGGTGAGCTGGGTTTATCCTGGCAGATCAGTCAAAATCAGTTTCTGCAGATATACACTGATGGCCCAGCCCTCAAAAACAGCCGTTCCATAGCCAACTGGGCTTATAAAACAGGTACAATGCAAGTCACTATCCAATCCAGATATTTCCCCGATATGGATACTGGCCCCAACGGATCCGTCATTTCTCTATTGGGCTCGCGAGCATTGAGTGAAAAGAGCTGGTCCACCCGGATCCAGATCAGACCCTGGAAACCCGTATTGATCCGCTATGCTTTGGACACGGGGACAGCGGTCCAATTATTCAGGTTGTCAGATACACGGAGAGTTTTGCAGCACAAGGCGCAGGGTCAGCTAAAATATCCTGGTCGTGAGTGGCAATTGGATTGGAGCCGGAGGCGTATTGGTCCCTCGGTTCCTGCTGATATTTGGGTAGAGAGCACCAGCTATTCCACCCTTACAAAATGGGGTTTTTCCCTGACAGAAAAACTTTCCGCCCATTTGCGATACCGTCTCAATCTAAAGCTGGCGTCAGACGAACATGGACGGTCAGGTCTGATCCAACAGCGGATCCTGTACTGGTCTCCAGCTTGGAAAGGGGCGGTTGGTTTCGTCCGGTACGCAGTTCCTGCAGCCGCTTTGAGGCTAAGCATTTATGAATCAAGCCTGGCGGAAAGCTTTGGGTTTTTTACAGCGTTCAAGGATGGTCAACGCTGGTTTCTGTATCTGAAAAATAGTTCCTACGATCAAACTGAGCTGGAATTAAGGATTTCACAAACCCGTGATTATGGGAATCTGGAATTATCTAAACAACTGGAGTATAGTTTTCAGTTGTCCATTGTGTTGTAAAACTCTCCCAACTACTTTCTACGCTATATGATTCGTAGTTATGCAAAAGTTCTGATCATCCTCATGCTGGTATCGCTAACTTCCTTACAGGCCCGCAGAGCTGAGTTGATCCTGCAAAAAGCCTCCAACGAACGCTATATTCCGGCCATTCCGGTCTACGTTATCAATCAATATCAATACATTTCAATACAGGACCTGCTGGATGCCTACAAAGTATCGGCCTTTAAAAACCCGGCTGTGCGGAAGTTGGTGTTCCGGCTGGAGCGGTTGAAATTCAAAGTGACGGCGTATAATCATTACGTGATGGTAGAGGACCGAACCTTTCAAATGGCTCACGCAGTGGTTTATTTTGATGGTGAGACCTACCTGCCCATGCTGGATTTTGTGGATATCCTAAAACGGACCGGGCTGGTCTCAGGGGACACCTTGTTGACCGGGTCAGATACTGCCGATATCCAGGATCAAAAAATTAAAGGGTACGGGGAATATTCACCCTTTGATATCGTTTCTACCAGTATTGAAGAACGCCAGAATGGAACAGTTATTCGCATCCGCACTGCCAATCGGTATGATGCCAGATCAGTTAAAGCCTGGATCAATCGTGAGGAGTGGTTGTATGTCACCTTGCCCGGTGCCAAAATAAATAAAGCCGGCATCGATCTAACCCAGATACCCCAAAACAGCACGATTCGGACGGTAACGGCGGACCAACTGGAAGGCACTGCCCAGTTAACCTTTCGATTACGCGGCACGGTGGAGGGTGTGGATGTGATCCACCGGGATTCACCGCCTGAGATCCTGCTGACGATCCGACGACCCTATGTCATTGATCAAACCCATTATCTGGATCAGGAACGCGCCAAATGGAAATTGGACAAGATTGTTCTGGATGCTGGTCATGGCGGCCACGATCCCGGAGCCCGTGGCAACGGATTAAAAGAAAAAGATGTAACCCTGGATGTGGTTAAACGATTGGGGAAATTGATCGAGAACCGGACCGATATTGAAGTGGTATATACCCGTAAAACGGATGTATTTATCCCCCTCTGGGAACGTACCAAGATTGCCAATGAAACCGGTGGTAAGGTTTTTTTAAGTATTCATGTAAATGCCAATAAAAATAAAAAGGCCTCTGGATTTGAGACCTATTTATTACGTCCGGGTAAGACCGATGCTGCCGTGGCCGTGGCGGAGATGGAAAATGCTGTGATCAAATTAGAAAAAAGCTCAGACCGCTACAGTAAAATGAGTGCTGAACAACTCATTCTGGCAACCATGGCTCAAAGTTCCTTTATGCAACAGAGTGAGACGCTGGCTGACCTGGTACAAAGCGAGTTTGACAAGAAATTGGTCGGGCAGAACAGGGGTGTTAAGCAAGCCGGATTTATTGTACTCATCGGTGCTTCAATGCCCAATGTGCTCATCGAGCTGGGTTTTATTTCCAATAGAAATGATGCGAAGCGGCTAAAAAAAGCAGCTTATCGTCAAAAAGCAGCCGAGGCGATTTTTCAATCACTGATGAAATATAAAACTCGCCATGAGAAATTGTTATCCCCGTGAATGACCTGAATCCAGAACAGGCGATCGGGGTCTTCGATTCTGGCCTGGGTGGTATCTCAGTGGTGCGGGCGTTAATTGATCTGTTGCCCCATGAGCACCTGATCTATTTCGGTGATACAGCCCGAGTCCCCTATGGATCGAAATCAAAAGATACGGTCATTCGGTTCTCGCATCAAATTTCTTCATTTATGCTGGAGAAGCAGGTCAAAATGATTGTAGTGGCCTGCAACACAGCCTCAGCAGTTGCCCTTGAACGACTGCAGCAGAATTTTGACATTCCCATCGTTGGTGTGATCGATCCTGGATCCAAGGCGGCGGTGAAGTTATCACCGAATAAGCGAATCGGAGTTATCGGGACCTCATCCACCATCCGCTCCGGCGCCTATCGGTCAGCCATCCAAAAGCTTGATTCCGCTATTCAGGTAATTGATCAGCCCTGCCCCTTGTTGGTGCCCCTGGTGGAAGAGAACTGGCCCAATGATGGCGTGCTAAAACAGGTCCTTCAAAGTTATCTCAAATCCTTTGAAAATAATACGCCGGATGCATTGATCCTGGGTTGCACCCATTATCCCTATTTGAAAACTGCTATCCAGGAAGTGATTGGTGCTGATGTTCGTCTGGTAGATTCGGGTGAGGAAACTGCGGCTGAAGTGCAACGGGTTCTGGCCGAATTGGAGCTACTGAATTCCAAAAACGGTGACCCGGGCAAACACAAATTCTATGTATCAGATTTCCCCCAAAAATTTGAGGAAACTGCTGCTCGTTTTCTGGGACGCCCCCTGGAAAATCTATTCAAGGTGGAGCTGGAAGTTCTGGAAGCATATAAATAACCAATTCGAGTTTTCTGTGATAGAAACCCAGCTTCGTCATCCAGAGCGGAATCGAAGGGTAAGGTCTGCGGCATTCAGAACAAATTCTATTAAGCGTTAGCAAACCAATAAGAGTTAGCAAACCAATGAAACAAGATTTAACATAAAAATTGATTTATTTTGGTAATACCCTTCCCAATAATCTGTCCCTCAACTCCGCTCGGGATGACGACTCAGAGTGAATATGCAGCAAACAAGTTTTGATTCAAAAACCATATTTGACTACATCTTTGGACTGACCTATCCTGGTGTCAAACTGGAATTATCCAGAGTCTACCAATTTATGGATTATTTGGGTCTGCCGCATGCCGATTACCCGGTCATCCATATTGCCGGGACTAATGGTAAAGGCTCCACTGCAGCCATGCTGGCGGCCATTCTTAATGCCTATGGAATTAATACGGGTGTATTTACTTCACCGCACCTGGTTCGACCCAATGAACGGATCCGGATTGGCGAGAAGATGATCCCGGACGCTTTTATTATTGAAAAAGTGGAATCCTGGAGATCCGAAATTGACAAACTGGGGATAACTTTTTTTGAGGTCTTGACCGCCCTGGGTATGGTCTACTTCAAAGAACAGGGTGTTGATTATGCTGTCTTTGAAACCGGATTGGGCGGACGCCTGGACGCCACCAATGTGGTTGATCCGGTTGTGAGTCTTATTACGGCGATCTCCATGGATCACGAGAATATTCTGGGGCATACCATCGAGCTGATCGCAGCCGAAAAAGCCGGGATCATCAAGACGGGCAAGCCCCTGGTGCTGGGAAAAAACTCCCTCAAGATCCAAAATATTATGGCTACAGAGTCTGAAGCCAAAAACACAGAGTATCACTATGTTCCTGAAAAGGCCCGCATCGAGCAGGCTGATGTAAATGGTCTGTCACAACAGGTACGAATCGGGCTGAAAGAGCAGGTCATCCATGCAAAACTACCCCTGTTGGGTTTGCATCAGGTCGAGAATTTTAGCAATGTATTGGTCACCTTGGAGTTACTGGGGCTGAAGCTGGATCAGGAAAAGATCCAATCTGGCCTGGATGGTATGCAGTGGTTGGGACGTATTCAACCCTTGCAGCAACAACCACTGGTCCTGTATGATGTGGCTCATAATCAGGAAGGACTGGAACGGCTTCTGGAATCGCTTAATGGCGCTGGGTTGCCGGATACTATTCTGATTGCAGCCTTTAATGCCCGCAAAAACATCGCGGCGTTATTACACTCCCTGGGAAGTTGGGGTAGCCCGGTATTGTACACTTTGTTTGAGGGACATTCGGCTTTGGGGCGAAAAGAATTGCTGGAGCAGTCAATTGATCCTGAGCTGATCATAGCCGATCCTGAAGCCGCCTATACGCATGCTCTGGGACTACGAACTCATGATCAGCAGGCCATTTGTTTTTTTGGCACGCACTACCTGGCAGAAACGCTCTTTGCCTTGTTTGATGTGCCAGCTTGATCTACTTTTAAGGCTGATCCTGCCTTCAGAGGCTAATTCCCACCGAAAATTGACAAAATTGGACCGACATCACATCATAATAATAAATAAGGTTTTTAATTGACAAGGTATAGGTCGGGTTTAAATTCCTGTTGTAGTTCACAAACTGATCTGCAAACTTAAACTCCCAATAACATTTTTTTCACAGCAAGAATTAATCAAAATATTAATCACACAAGAACAGGTTTAATTTAATGAGTTATAGTATTAGCCAACTTCAAAAAATGAAGTTGAAAGAATTGGCGAATATTGCCCAGGAACTGGCTGTTCCAGCCATTACGGGTCAAAAGAAGATGGAGTTGGTGGAGGCCATCATAGAGGCCCAGACCGAGAGCGCCGGGATGATGTTTTCCAAAGGTGTCCTGGAGATCCTGCCAGATGGTTACGGGTTTCTGAGAGATGCTGACAACAACTACCTGGCCGGTGCCCATGACATCTATGTTTCACCGTCTCAGATCAAACGCTTTGGGTTGCGTACGGGCCAGATCGTTTGGGGCCAGGTTCGTCCCCCCAAGGACAACGAGCGCTATTTTGCTCTGCTCAAAGTAGAGGCCATCAATTACCAGGATCCCGAAGAGGGGCGTATCGTTCCCCAGTTCGACACCCTTGTCCCATTATACGCTGACGATAAACTAACTCTGGAACGGGGACCCAAGAGCTATTCCATGCGAGTCATGGATCTCCTGAGTCCCATCGGTAAAGGCCAGCGTGGTCTGATCGTGGCTCAACCTAAAACGGGTAAAACCATTTTACTTCAGGATATTGCCAATTCCATCATTCGGAATCATCCTGATGTTACGCTTATTGTATTGCTTATTGATGAACGTCCTGAAGAAGTAACTGATATGCGCCGGATGGTGGATGCTGAGGTCATCGCTTCCACTTTTGACGAACCGCCGGAACGCCATGTTCAGGTGGCTGATATGGTGCTGAACAAAGCCAAATGTCTGGTAGAGTTCGGCAGAGATGTGGTTATTCTGCTGGATAGTTTGACCCGTTTGGCCCGCGCTCATAATGCCGTTATTCCCCACAGTGGCAAGATCTTATCTGGTGGTATTGATTCCAACGCACTGCACCGTCCCAAGCGCTTTTTTGGAGCAGCCCGGAATGTTGAACATGGTGGGAGTTTGACCATCATGGCCACCGCCCTGATCGAAACCGGCTCACGGATGGATGATGTCATCTTTGAGGAATTCAAGGGAACCGGTAACATGGAACTGGTTTTGGATCGTCGTCTCAGTGATCGTCGGATATATCCTGCTATTGATATCAATCGGTCCGGGACGCGTAAAGAGGAGTTATTACTCAGTAAGGCAGAGTTATCCAGGACCTGGATCCTGCGCAAGCTGCTCAATGAGATGACTCCGGTTGAAGCCATGGAGTTTTTGCTGGAGCGCATGCAAAGATCAGGTACGAATAAGGAATTTATTCGATCTATGAACTCTTAATATCCCCTTTATAAACAATCATTAGTACTCCAGAGACAGGCCTTTGACCTGTCTCTCCCAATAAAACAAAAATCATTATAATACACCCACCTTTCCCTTGCCAAGACTGGGGGTCCGCCGATATATTGCGCGGCTTTTTAAGGAGCTAGGAAAAGAAATGACATTTGCCAAAAGAATCAACGCCTTACAACCCTCAGCCACTATGGCTGTGATCGAAGCTGCCGCTATTCTGCGCGAGCAGGGTGTGGACGTTATTTCCTTCGGTGCCGGGGAGCCAGATTTTGATACACCGGAGCACATTGTTGCCTCCGCGAATGCAGCTCTTGCCGCAGGAAAAACCCGCTATACACCTGGATCAGGAACGGGAACTTTAAAACAGGTCATTGCTAAAAAATTAAAAGCGGACAATTCCCTCAACTATGAGAGTAATCAGATCGTGGTCTCAAATGGCGGGAAACATTCCTTATTCAATATCATGATGACCCTCTTTGAAGAGGGGGATGAGGTTATTCTCCTGACACCGTATTGGGTAACCTACCCCGAAGTTGTTAAGCTTAGTGGGGCGGAACCGGTTTATGTTGAAACCCATGAAGATGATGGTTTTCAGATCACGCGTGAACAGCTCCTGAACGGAGTAACCGAGCAGACCCGGGGAATGATCATCAATACCCCCTCAAATCCCAGTGGTGCCGTGCTCAACAGAGCCAGTTTACAGGCCATCGTTGATGTGGCCATCGAGCATGATCTGTGGATCATCAGTGACGAATGTTATGAGGCCCTGGTCTATGATGGGGAACATCTCAGTCTGGCCGGGTTTGAAGGTGCGTATGAAAGAACTATCACCGTTCAGACCATGTCCAAGGCCTTTGCAATGACCGGGTGGCGGATTGGGTATGCTGCTTGTGTTCCTGAGCTGGCCAGTGCCATGGGTAAATTTCAAGGGCAGGCGACGGGTTGTCCCAACTCTATCGCACAGTATGCTTCAGAGACAGCCCTGACTGATGAACCTGTCTTTCTTGATGACTGGCGTGCACAATTCGTAGCACGTCGTAACTATATGGTTAAGGCTTTGAATGATATGCCTGGTATGACCTGTCTCATGCCTGAAGGGGCTTTCTACGCCTTCCCGAAGGTCTCTGACCTGTTTGGGAAACGAGCAGACGATGTTGTCATTAATAATGACATGGACCTGACAAAATATTTATTGGATGTTGCCCACATTACTGTGGTTCCAGGCTCAGCTTTTGGTGCCTCAGAACATATTAGATTGTCCTATGCAACATCTTTGGACGCGATCAAAACCGGTCTGGACAGATTTGCCAGTGCCGTTGCTAAATTGACTTAATGAAGGGAGTTATGATAAAATGAAATCAGGAATCCATCCTAAATATGAATTGAATAAGGTGGCCTGCGCCTGTGGGAATAGTTTTGAAACATTCACCACTGTTGGTGAATTGCATCTTGAGATCTGCAATGAGTGTCATCCATATTTTACCGGAAAACAGAAATTGCTCGATACGGCTGGTCGTATTGACAAGTTCCGTAAGAAATACGGCACAGCTAAAGCTAAATAGATCATCACTAAAGTTGATTTGATGCCAAAGCGCAAGTTTCGCATACTGCTTCAGGCATTTCTCGCGGCCCAGCAAACGATCCTGGTTGGTGGCCAAGCCATCATCGAAGGGGTCATGATGCGGGTGCCGGGAGCTTATGCTATTGCAGTTAGAAATCCCCAAGGTGAGATCATTACGCGTCGGACTGAGTTCACCTCACTGACTGAAAAGTATGCTCTGCTGAAAAAACCAGTTATTCGGGGCATGATCGCATTGTTCGAGTCCATGAAAATGGGTGTGGGCACGCTCAATCAGTCTGCCGAGATTGCCTATGAAGAAGAGACCGATAAAGAAATGAGCTTTAAGGATAAGGCGCTTTCTTTCCTGGGGACCATTTTGGCCCTGGGAATCGGTTTGGGTCTGTTCTTTGTCACCCCTCTGTTCATCACAGGAAATCTGTTACACTTGTCTGAGACCGCTTTTACTTTTAATATCGTTTCAGGTGTCATCCGGATTGCACTGTTCCTGGCTTATTTGTGGGGCATTTCGCTCATGGATGATGTGAAGCGCCTTTTTCAGTATCATGGGGCTGAGCACAAAACCGTTTACACCTTCGAAGCTGGAAAACAGCTTGACCTGGACTCGGCCAGACCCTTTCAGACCCAGCACCCCCGCTGCGGTACCAGTTTCATTTTCATTGTACTTTTAGCCTCAATAATCATGTTTGCCCTCATTGATAGTGTGGTAAAGTTGTTTGTGGGTGAGATGAATTTACAGATCCGGTTACTAACCCACCTGCCGCTGATCCCTCTGGTGGCCGGAGTCTCCTACGAAGTCCTGAAACTTACAGCTAAATATCGCCATATCGCCTGGGTTCGTGCTCTGGCCGCTCCAGGAATCTGGCTCCAGAATATTACTACCCGTGAGCCAGATGATGACCAGCTCACAGTTGCTCTGGAATCCTTGAAATTTGCCTTTGGCGAAGACCTGGAAAAATATCAGGGTCAAACCTATGTTGCTGAAGCTATCGACTAATGCTGCTCGATAAACTTCCGGCATTACAGGAAAAATACACCGAACTGGAAACTCAGTTGTCTGACCCTGAGCTCATGGCCAACAATCGTAAATATGCGCAAGTGGCCCGCGAACACAATGAACTCTCCAGTGTATTGGAAGCTTTTAAACGTTACGAACTTCTGGTTGAAAATATTGAAGAAGATGAATCCATTCTCCGTGGTGATGACGATGAGCTGAAAGAGATCGTTAAGGAAGAACTGGATGGACTGTTTGAAGATCAGGTAAAGCTGGAAGACGAGCTGAAAATATTGCTGATCCCTTCTGATCCGGCTGACAACGGTGCCGCCATCCTGGAGATTAGAGCCGGTGCCGGTGGAGATGAGGCAGCCTTGTTTGCCTCAGACCTCATGCGCATGTATTTACGCTACGCTGAGAATAAAGGTTGGAAGCACGAATTCATAACACTTAACGAGATTGGTGTCGGCGGGACGAAAGAAGCCATTATTCAGATCACCGGTAATCTGGCCTACGGTACCTTGAAATTTGAGAGTGGCGTCCATCGTGTTCAGCGGGTTCCCCAAACAGAATCCAGTGGACGGATTCATACTTCGGCCGCCACAGTG
Source organism: Fidelibacterota bacterium (assembly GCA_024278595.1). GTDB lineage: Bacteria > Fidelibacterota > UBA8477 > UBA8477 > JABMPR01 > JABMPR01. Next base: position 23,731 of record JAJRSW010000039.1, read on the forward strand.
GCTGTTTTGCCTGAGGCAGAAGAAGTAGATGTTGAGATCAATACCAGCGATCTGAGGATTGATACCTTCCGGGCCAGCGGAGCAGGTGGTCAGCATGTCAATAAAACAGAATCAGCCATTCGTATCACTCATCTGCCCACGGGTATGGTTGTTTCCTGTCAGGATGAATCATCCCAGCATAAGAATAAAGATAAAGCCATGAAGGTCTTGCGAGCCAGAATGCTGGCTAATGAACGGGAGAAGCAGAACAGCAAAGTGGCTGCCATGCGAAAGACCCTGGTCTCCAGCGGCGACCGCAGTGCCAAGATCCGTACCTATAATTATCCCCAGGGACGGGTAACAGACCATCGCATAAATTTGACCCTTTATCGCCTGGAAGAGATCACCAACGGAGATCTTTCGGAACTCCATGATAAACTTTTGGCCGCTGAGATGATCAACCGACTGGAGTCACTTTGAGCACAGGATCCACTCGTTCCATGCGTACCTGGCGCAAATATCATCGTTATATATTTGGGTACAGTAAATGGATCAGTCTGGTTTCGGTGGTCTTGCTTATTACAATTTCAATTACTGGTATCCTGCTAATTCATCAGGATGATCTGCGCGTCATTCAGACCGAGCGGGTACCGCTGAATTTATTACCGGATCATTATGAAGATCGGCTGGAACATACGCGTCAAAAGCAGGGTACAACAGAAATATATGCGGCCGAACAGAGTGTCCCCTTGCGCTGGGTCATCCTGGATCTGCATACAGGGGATTTTTTTGGTAAATACGGGTTTCTGCTCTATGACGTACTGTCAGTCATGGCAATCGTTCTAGGAACAACCGGAATTTATATGTATTTCAAAATCAGGAAGAACAACGTTTTTTAAAAAGGAGAGCACCATGTTCAAACAAACAATTATGTTGATCGTTATTGTGGCAAGTCTGGGAATGTTTTCATGTAGTTCGGATACTGCAGCAGTTACAGGTGAGGCGTATGGACAGGAATTGACCCTGGCTGAGGCCATCCCCGTAAGTGATATTTTTGCAAAAGCGAACGATTTGAACGGTCAGGTGGTTCGCGTATCTGGTACAGTCAGTGATCTTTGTAAACACAAGGGGTGTTGGATGCAGGTGAGTGATGGTGATCAGGTAATGACCGTCCGCTTTAAAGATGAAGCCTTTACGCTGCCTGCTGATGCTGCTGGTCGTCGGGTAGATTTTGAAGGTCTGCTCATCGCAGAAAAGATCAAAAAAGACTCTGGCTTGAACAGTGGCTGCGCCGAAGGTGGTCAGCACAGCGGTGATGCCGCCTGTGAAAGTATGCGTGCCGAAAAGACAGCTCAAAAAGCGACTGATATGCGTTATACCATGGTCTCAACGGGCCTGATCCTACTGTAGTTGAATGTTTAGCCACAAAGACTTTAAGACACGAAGGGCCACAAAATATTTTGTGGGTTATAGTGAGCGTTGTGACTTCGTGGCAAAAAAAATGTACTGTAACGTCTGAATAGGAATTGCATCCAATCAAACGCGAGTTGACAAGTGAAGAGACGCCGGAGCTGATCCAGGCTGCCCGAGAGGGAGACCAGAAAGCACAGTCACAATTAGTGACCATGTACTCTGCTCGACTTTATAATTTGGGTTTGCGAATGCTGCGTAATAACGAGGACGCTGAAGACATGCTTCAGGAGACCTTTATTACGGCCTTTCAAAAGATCGATCGGTTCAAAGGTAAATCCAGTTTTTATACCTGGGTCTACCGGATTGGTGTGAATACCGCTCTCGGCAAATTGCGAAAGCAATCCAGGATGAAGATCTCCTATTCCATCCAGGAGCCTGATTTCGAAAATCTCCATGGTCTGGATATTTCAGACTGGCCGGAGTATATTGAGACCAAGGTTACGGATGAGGAGTTCAGGATCGCCCTGAAAGTCGCCTTGGATGATCTGGATGAGAAATATCGTTCGGTTTTTGTCCTGCGTGACCTGGAAGGTCTATCAACGGCTAAAACAGCCGGGATACTGGAGCTTTCCGAGAGCAATGTGAAGGTGAGACTTATGCGGGCCAGGCTTTTTTTGCGGGACAGTATGAGTAACTTTCTTAAACGCGAAGGTTGGTTGGTATAGTGAAACCAAAACATAATGTAGAGCTGCAAAAAAAGATCTGCCTTGATTTTGGTGCGGATATTGGCTCTGAATTGTGTCAGGAGGTTGGCCAACTCATGGAGGAATGCCCTGAGTGTAAGGTTTACTATGATACCATGCAGCGTTCCGTAAAATTATACCGGGTCATTGAGGATGAGTGTGAGCTCCCCAATTCAGTATCCGAACGCCTCTTCAAAGTATTGAAACTGGATAATTTGAAGAAGGATGCATAGAAACCATGGCTACGGCTATATTACCAGCTAAAAAGGTGGTTATGTTCACCACTCCAACCTGCTCTCACTGCACCACGGCAAAACGCTATCTGAGAGAGAAGGGGGTTAAATTCAAGGAAATTGACGTGAGTAGAAATCAAAAAGCTGCTCAGGATATGTTAAGCAAGACCGGCCAGCAGGGGGTTCCCCAATTGTGGATCAATAACCGTCCTGTAGTCGGGTTCGATAGGAATAAAATCAATAGTTTACTAGGCTTATAGGAGAAAAAAAATGAAAATCAAACCTTTAGATGATCGTGTTTTAGTTGTACCAGCTGATGAGGAAGAGACCACTGCGTCAGGTCTTATCATTCCTGACACAGCCAAAGAGAAACCGCGTCGCGGAACTGTTGCCGCTGTCGGTAACGATGAAGAACTGCAGGAATTGATCAGTGAGGGTGATGTCATCCTCTATGGAAAATATGCTGGCGATGAGTTGTCCTATGATGGCAATGACTACCTGATCCTGAACCGGGGTGACATCCTGGCCAAACTCAGCTAGCTATGTCTATATGGTAACCCACTACTTATCGTGGGTTGCCAGATGTGTTGGGAGTATACAACCGGTTTAACGGTTTATTTCTTAAATAGGGAGTCTTCGGGCTCCCTATTTTTTATTCTCAGCTGACCCTGAGAATAACCACCGCGAAATCTCGCACTTTCGTGGGGACTAAAACGACCTACCCGGAAATTGCTCATAGGGTGAAGACGGTTTTTTTGTTTCAACACCACCGCCAGAACCTCAGGAAGCACCCCTGGCTACAGTGCCTTTACAGGTATAAAAATCTCAATAAAACGCAATATTATAATGTTGCTTGCAAATATTACGGAAAAAATTATACTGGAGCTATGAAACCAGTCTATCAACGTAGTTACACACCAGAAATTTTAAGATTATGCGCTTGTTTTCCTGTTGTTGGAATAATTGGAGCGCGTCAGGTTGGAAAAACCACACTTTGCCGAATAATCCAGGAGTTGACCGGCAAAGAGACTCAATACCTTGATCTGGAACTGAATTCTGATTTAAACAAACTGGAAAATGCCGAGCTATACCTAAACCGGTTCAAGGGGCAGTGTATCATTATCGATGAAGTTCAGCGCAAACCGGAACTCTTTCCCCTGCTGCGAGCTTTGGTGGATCAAACAGGAGACAATTGTCAATTTATCGTAACCGGTTCTGCCTCACCTGAGCTACTCCGGCAAAGCACTGAAAGTCTTGCTGGGCGGATTGCCTATGTCGAAATTTCACCCTTTTCACTGATAGAACTCCCTGCTGGCATTAAACAAGAAACACACTGGTTCAGAGGAGGTTTTCCCAGAGCATTATTAGCACCCGATGATCATTATGCCTTGGAGTGGATTGCAAATTTTGTAAAGAGCTACCTGGAAAGAGATTTGCGTATGCTGGGATTATCTGCTGAACCACTTTTATTGCGACGATTATGGACAATGCTGGCTCATATACACGGTAACCTGCTGAATTATTCAACTTTGGCTTCATCGCTGGGTATTGCTGTGAATACTGTGCGAAAATATATCGATTTATTTGAGCAAGCCTTTCTCATTCGAAGACTGACTCCCCTGGTTACCAATCTGAAGAAAAAGTTGGTCAAATCACCAAAAATATACATCAGCGATAGTGGCGTTCTACATCATCTACTCGGGATAAACTCCAACGATGATTTATTCGGCCATCCCGGATTAGGAAACTCCTGGGAAGGTTATTGTATTTCCCAGGTTTTGAGTGTAGTCGGGAACCAATATGAAGCCTCTTTCTTGCGCACCCATGATGGTGCAGAATGTGATTTGGTATTGTCAAGGGGGGGCGAGACCATGCTGGCAATTGAAATCAGGTTTTCGGATTCACCGACATTATCCAGAGGCAATACGGAAGCTTTTAAAAAAATAAAAGCCAACAAGAATTATGTTATTATACCCGAAGGTGAAGGCTACCCCTTGAATAACTCAGTTGATGCAATAAATCTATCTGATTTTATTTTATCCGTAGCAGCAGTCAATAAAGGGTGATGAATGCTGGATACGACACAGCTCCGACAGTTGATATTCAAGATCCTGAATTCAGAATTATCCGGCCAGGATATGAATGTTTATATCCGCCATTGTACAGCTTTCGCAACGGCTTATTTGTTTTCTCGGAAAAGTGCCGGCAACCTTTCTGCGGAATATTTAGAAGCCGGTGAAACAAGATTGCAGCAGTTGGCTATGGATTCCATCGCAGAGCTGTTTGCCAGAGACGAACAGGGCAGCTTTTACAAACTGAAACACTACTATGAACCGTTGCTGGGAGCGATCAGAGCCAATCCCGACGAAGCCCTGTTCATGACTCGCCGCCTTGTGATTGCCCATACAAAACAATCCATGGCACGGTTATTCCAAGGTAACGATCCCTCAGGCTACCGGATATACCGCAATCTATCCCTGGTCCACAAGAGAGATCCGAACATTAACTCCTGCAAATATGGTGCTGAGACCTATCTGTTTTTGTGGGATCAACCTGGTGAGGCTGTATTCCCAGATGATTTGAACCCCTCTCAACCTGAGATTGAGTGGGAAGCTGCCCTGCTCTTGCATGATCAGACACATAGGGGCCTGGATACACTGCCAGCCATTGTCCATGGTTTTCTGAGTGAGTTGAATCAGGATCCCGATGTCCGTCACTTTATCTGCCGTAAAGTACTTTACAAAGTATTGAAGGAATCCATGGGATTGATAACGATCCCCATGGAAGAAAGCCATTTTATTGAAGATGGGGGACACCCCGGTTCTTTTGAGATCACTCAGACAGATCAAAAAGTATATACGGATCGGATTAAAATATTTCTCCGCCAGAATATCCAACAGCGCTTTGTTGCAAAATCCAAATTGGAAAAAGGGGCTGCTGAAGCGTATACCGGTATCCTTGATCTGTATTTTGAAGATCTCCTCATGGACGGATTTGCCGGGAAATTACCGGATTATCTGGCTAGATCAGCATTCAGGGACATGCAGCCTGAGCTATGGAAGGTTCATCGGGGCAGACTGGAGTATTTGATCAAAATAGGTCGGACCCAATTGCAATCCATGTATGAGCATGACTTTCCGAATCAACCCGAAGTGCCAATAGAGGATTCATAGGATTATGAGCAATTGTATCACCATAAATGTGTTGGAAAAGACAGCCTTGTACAAGTTGAAGGGGCTGCCCCTGGCACAAAAGACCACTGATCACCTGGAAAGCTGCCAGTTCTGCAGGGAGCAATTTGAAAATTTGATTCAGCAATTTCAGCTATATGAAGAGCAATTCGAGAAATTCCCTGAACATATCCTTGAGCAAATAAGCAATTCTATAACTCATAAGCAGCCATCAGCATATATTTTTGAAGCCAGTTTATTAAAAGATACCGCTGAGCTGCATGGATTTGAGGAAAGCTTCAACACGCGTGCCGCTGATTCAAATCCCCGCCCGGCAGTTGCCCGCTTTCAGAGTATTGCGGTCTTGAGTACACCAGAGTCTGATTTGCTGGTACGGATAACCCATGATGCTGACCAAGGGAATACATGGCTGCATCTGATCGCTGAGGATGACGAAAAAGTGCGGCATGTCCCGATCCGAATCGAACCCACAGCTCAGGATTATATCACCGACGACCTGGGTCGGGTAAACCTGGGTAATCAGCCCTTGCCGGTGGCAGAAAAGTTGAAAGTCATTGTGCAAACCCCCAGGGCCTCTTTTGATATGACTATCTTGGAGCAAAGCTGGTCTGAACTGGTGGGTAAGGGTGAGATTATTGTAACAAATCAAGCCAATGATCAGATGTTTATTGAGTTTCAACCACAAGGGGAGACTTATCGCTTGAGTGTACGCTTGCATGCTTCTCAGATTTCTGGTGGCTTGCAAAAGATTCAGATTGTGGCCAATAAGGAAAATGGTTTGAACAAAATAAAAGCTGTTAAACGCGGGGTAGCCATTTTCAGTGAGGTAACTGAAACAGCTTTGCTCAGGATAAAGATCTTCGGTTAGGCCTGTGTCCATACCCCTGAGAGAAATCGAGCAACATTTCCGGGAGCTGCAATATTATCTCCGTAATGGTCTGGCTTCCCGGGTTAAACTGGATCTGATCAATCAATTCTTCTCAAATCTGGGTGCTCAGGAATTTCCACAACGGTATCTGTCCTATTTTCAGGAGATTTATGAAGATTTTCTGGGACTACTGGAACCAGAGAACTTACAATTTAGATCAACTGGTTTCTTGGCAGATGTGGGTAAACTGGTGGAGGTGATGCAGCAGGCTGGTTTGAATGAGGTGTCTGATCCAGACTATCAGAAATATCATGACAATCTCAGATATCAGCAGATTGCCACTTGTTGTTATACAGCTGATCAGTCTGGCTTGGAGCTGCTCACCGGGATCAAAACACAGTATGAGTCAGGAGTCGACCCCCCTGATGTTTTAAGCAAGATTTTGTGTGCTAGTGAGTTCAAGGGCCATAAAAATATAGAGGTCCTGGAGAAAATCAGCCAGAACTGGCAAACTGATGCTCTGGGGTGGTCACAAAAAACTGTCTGGATTCCCCTGGTGGAGCAGGAAACGACTCAGAATTTTGGCAAAATAGTGCTTGCGACTCTTCAGCCGTTGAGCGTGGATGTTGAACAACGCAGGCAGGCGGCTGATATGGACCTGATATTCTTTAACAATCACCCCCTGAGTGTGGGTGACCCGGTTTACGATCAGGCTCTGGATGCGGTTGGCGCTGCAAAAATGCACTTGAAGATTCGCAAACCGGGAAAAATTCCAAAATTCAGGATCATGTTTGGTTTTCCTGACAAACAATACTTCTATACTGGTGAATCTTTTGGTTTGGGAATGAGTCTGGCTGTGCTGGCTCAGATGGAAAAGGTGCTGATCCAGCGTAGCCAGCACCGGATTGCCCAAAATGCAGTCATCACAGGTGGGATTGACATTCTCGGGCAGGTGCGTGGTGTCTCAGAGGAGAGTTTACCTGCCAAGCTTGAGGCTTTCTATTATTCACCGTTTGAGAGCTTTGTGCATCCTGATGTCAATGCTGGTATTGTTGAAGATATTGTAAAACGTTTCTCGGGGGTTAGTCATTCTGAGCACCGCGAAGAATCTAGATTCTCAACCACCGTTTCCACCCCCTCGGCTCCCAATCTTCAAACTTTCGAACTCCCCAACCTTCCAACAGCAGATCTACCCACAATTCTCAAACATGCAACCGTCACCCAAAAACGGACCATCAGTCTACGGGAATGGTCCCAGGCCCACATCCGCAAAAACCAGATCATGCGTTATGTGGCTGCTATTCTGGTAGTTGCAGGGATTGGCTGGGGGAGTTGGTGGTTTACGCAGGATTTGAATCCGGTGAGTGCAACGATAGACCATGAATATTTGTATGCACGAAACAAAAGTGACAAGTTGCTCTGGACCTATAAATTTCCTTTTGAGCTTGATTTAAAACTTTATAATGCTAATCGGGAGGATAGACTGCTACATGTGTTTGATCTGGACAGTGACGGTGCAAATGAAGTTATATTAGGATTACGGGAAGAGGATGCAGAGGCTGCAGGTCTGGTCTATTGTTTTGGTCCCGACGGAAAATTATTATGGAAACTTGATCCACGGAAAAAATTTACATGCCGGGATGCAATAGTTAATGATCACTATTATGTGAAACACATCATTCCTGTTTGTGGAAAAAGTCAAGAGGATGAGAATTACCTGATCATTTGCTTTGCTCATCATCTGTATTTCCCTTATAAGATCATCAAGGTCAACAAAACCGGTCAAATAATTGGTGAATTTAACCATTGCGGGCAAATTCAGGGGATGAAATACTTCCCCGCTGAGGAAAATTATTCTGAAAAACTGGTCTTTTGGGGAACCAATAATCAGTATAACACAGCGGTATTGGGAAGTCTGGATCCGGACCATATTCAGGGCTATTCACCGGGCTATCGGCAGAAATGTGATATTTCAGATGCGATTACACCGACCGGAATGGTTTACATTAAATTCCCGGTCCCCGGTGATTATCAGGTTTCAAAAAGTTTTATTCGCTCAGAAGTAGGGAGCTACGTTTCAAACGGTGATGGCAGTTATTTAGCAAGTGTCATTTTAAGTGAGAATGCATATCTCCTGTATACATTTAATCAAGATTTAACCCTGCTCAATTTCGATCTTTCAGATTCGTACTATGGTTTATACAAAGCGTATTATGGAGTTGATATTTATGATCAGAATGAGCCTGAGGAAGTAAGAAATTATTTCACTGCCCTCCAATACTGGAATGGTACCGGTTGGGTTTCGGGCTCTGATTTATCTGAATAGGTTATTGTTTTTTGTCACATTATTAAAATATACCTGATTAATCCAATTACAGTTTTTTGATTTCTTTGTCCATGCGAATAGTTCTCACTAAAGCTAAATGAAAGGGGCTGTTTGATGAAAAGCAAATCATTAAATCTTGTAAAACTGATTGTGTTGACCTGCTTGGTTACTACTAATGCGATTTTAGGTCAAACAATATTAAATGATGAATTTGAAGCAGGGAACCTGGATCAATGGACTATAGCAGGTCGTCAGGAAGGGGTGAATACAGCTGAAGTAACTCTCAGAGATGGTAGTAATCAAGCACATATCCGACATGAAGATTACACTGAAATTACCTTAGAAAATCTTTTTACCTATTCTGAATCTCTCACCTTTCAATTCGATATGGAAGTTGCAGTTGCTTCGGATGCATCCAATACCAGTACCTTTTGGGCTTCGGCCGGTGTCTTCTTTAACTTTCTGGATGCTGATTCCATCAGTTTGGGTTGGGTTTCTTATGAGGCTTACACTTCCCAACTTCATCCTGATGGGCATAATACTGACAGCACCCGGGTTAATGAAATCATAGTGGGTAGTATGGATTCCTACTCATTCACAATATCGGAATTGCTTAGCCAGATATTTCTATCGGAAAATCCTTCAATTATCGAATTGGAGTTTCGTGCTTACACGACTGGTTGGCCTTATAATATGAGTGGAGATGTATGGCTAGATAATGTGGTTGTTAGTCAAGCAATTCTGGATGATGGTCTTGTAGCTTTTTATCCGTTGAATGGTGACGCCAGTGATGAAAGTGGGAATGGGAGTGATGGAACTGTCAACGGGGCCACTCTTACCATTGATCGGTTTGGAAATGAAAATAGTGCTTATGAATTTGATGGTGTAGATGATTTTATTGAGATCCCTGTTTTGTTTAATGGGGATCAAGATCCCATATCACTTGTTGCATGGGCCAAAATCCCAACCGGAGGTTCTGGGAATGGGACCATATTTTGTGAAACCAATGGATTTGATCAACGAAACCAGTTCAAACTTCATGGGAATGATGAGTCTGTAAGCCTGACATTCGATCAGTATAGGCCTGCAGGTGGAGGAGCAAGCGCAAGCTTGATTATTCCTTCATCTGAATACAATATTTGGGTTCAAATCGCTATTGTGAAAGAGGTAGATAGTGTATTCTTCTACAAAAACGGGATACTTTTTGAATCAGCGCTCCATGTTGAAACATATTCGGGTTCCGCAGTGAACACCGCTTATCTTGGTCGGCTAATAAATGCTAGTTATTCGTTCGCAGGAATATTGGATGACATCCGTATTTACAATCATGCTGTTGACGAAACAGAGATCAATTCTCTGTATCACCTAGGTGGCTGGCCATTCAATGATCAGGATATGGTCTTGGATTTTGAGGATCAATCTCTCGATGACTGGATGATTGTAGAAGCAGTCCCTGGCTCGGGGCAAATGGAAATCCTAGCAGGTTCTCTGGATGGAACAGGTGAGTACGTCCTGCAGACACAGGTCTTCAATGCCGGAGGGAATGAAAATGATCGGGCTGCAGCGTATTATATGCCGTCTTCTGGTTGGGTTAATTATCAGATTTCCTATGATTTTCAGATTGTTTCAACAAACTATTATAACTACACAGACCAGTACTTTTTTATACAGGATGAATCCTCATTTTTACAAAATTGTTACCGGCTACGATTCTTCCAGGGAGATAACATTGCCTTCTTTAGTCTGATCCAGGATAGTGTATGGACGACACAGGCAACCGCTTCAATAACTCTAGATCCCGGTATTACATATCATGTAGATTTATTAACTGCAGCTGACAGTATTTCAATCCTGTTAGACGATGTTGTATTACTTGAGTTTGCAGATAACACTTTTCGAAGTGGTGGTTTTGCTATGGGTACATCTACAGCAGGTTTGGAAAATGGAATAACGGCCAATTATGACAATATCCATTGCTCAAATATTCAGCTCATGGAAAACCAATCACTATTGGTAGGGTCCATGTCAACCATGATGGGGCAATATGTCGATATTCCCGTATTTATGAGCACTGATAGTATTCGCGCCGCCGAGCTTGATTTCTCAGGCTATGCAGAAGGTCTGGAATATATCGGGATTGATACGGTGGGAACCATGATCGGTGGTCTGGACTGGACCTGGGCCGAGAATGAAGTTGACGGTGTGTTACAGATCGCCTTCGCCGGCTCGGAAGAGATTTCGGGTGAAGGTGTGTTCTGCTATCTGGAATTTCAGGTAGTGGGTGAGATTTGCACGACTGTGCCAGTAAACTGCGATTATGCTCTTTTCAACGATGTGGAAGTCACCGATATCACCAACGGTTCAGTCTATATCAAGCCCATACCTGTTTTTGGTGATGTAGATGAGAATGGTTTGGTTCAGGCACTGGATGCTTCAGATATCCTGCTCTATGCGATAGACTCATTGGCGCTTGATTGTCAATCCTGGACCAATGCCAATGTTTATCTCGATTCCGTAGTAAATGCCATGGATGCCTCCATTATTCTGCAGTCGGTGGTGGATAGCATTGATTCATTACCAGTAATCCCGGGAGCAGCTGAATTCCTGGCTATGGGTAGTCTGGATGTCGATGAAATAGTTCAGGCAGGAATTGATCATTCAGTTGGCATTCAAATCAGGTTAACAAATGGTGAAAATATCTATTCCCAGGATTTGGTGCTCAGCTTTGATCCGGGTGTTCTGGAACCAAGAGCTTCCAATTTCATCGAATATTCAGCTAATACTGTTGGATTTGGGGCCGAGTACAAGGTAGTAGGCAATACAATTAGGATTGCAGCTGCTAGTGGTACATCAAATACAATTAATGGTCTGTTGGCTACATTAAATTTTGATGTCATCGCCGATGAAGCTGGTCAAACTGAGATAGTCCTTGAGTCATTTGGGTTAAATTCAAACCTGGAAAGTGCTCTTGTGACAATTACTGTGGATATTAGGACTTCAGTGGCTGATGACAGTATAATTCCTGACCAATTCATTCTGGAACAGAACTATCCCAACCCCTTCAACCCCACAACAACCATCAGTTATGGGTTACCTGAAGCATCTGAAGTATCAATCATCATTTATGATGTGAAAGGGCGTGAGGTTGCAAATCTGGTGCAGTCGAGTCAATCAGCCGGTTGGTATGATATACAGTGGAATGGTTTGAGCAATTCGGGTAACCCGGCCAGTACCGGATTGTATTTCACCCGGATTCAGGCTGGTGGGTTTAGCGATGTAATTAAGATGGTGTATCTCAGATAAGGAAATACTGCCGATAGGGTCTGGTCTATGAAGCGGGTTTACCTGTAACACAGATACAATCGTGCCGATAAAGCAGGGGCGGTCTCCGGGCAGTCCCTGCCGTTTAACCACCAATCCATTCCAGATAATTATCCGGGTGGATTATTTTATGCTGCGTATCAGGATAAGTTTTGACCCAGGCCGGCGGAATCTTCACCTTCCTTTTTTGCTGCCATTTAAATTCGAAGGCCCTTAATTCTCCATACTCTTCTTCAACCCAGTCCAATTCCTGTTGATCGTAAGTTCGCCAGAAATAATTCCGAACAAATCTATTGGAGTATTGTTGATATTTTATTCGTTCGGCAATAAGATAATTTTCCCACAACTCACCGACATCATTACGTAAATTTAAGTGATTAAAATTATTTATCACTGCATTACGAATACCTACATCATGAAAGTACCACCTCTGAGATTTGCTGATTTCTTTGCGAAGATTGCGAGAAAAACCCGGTAATTTATACAACACAAATACTTTGGTCAATAAGTCTAAATATCTCTCGACCGTAGTTTTACTCATTTGTAACTGTTTGCCTAATTCCTGGATTGAGACTTCTTTACCAATCTGAAAGGCGATCAACCGCAGTAAATCTAATATCTTTCCTGATCTGCGAATTCCCTCAAAACTCAAAATGTCCCTCAGCAGATAGTCATTTAGGATCCCGTTTAGATAAACGCGCTTTTCGTCCCAATTATCGTACTGGAGCAGTTCCGGGTATGAACCGAAAATCAAGCGCTCTTCCAGTCTGGCTTTCGTTTCTAAAAAATCCTCTGTTTTTGCCAATTCCATCTGCGCTAACGGGTACAGCATGACCGTATTTTTTCGCCCTACCAAGGGTTCACCCAATTTGTTCGATAGGTCAAAGACTGAGGAACCGGTTGCCACAATTTTTAGTTTATCAAAGTGATCTACAATTAGTTTTAGTTTACTCCCGATCTCCGGAATCCTTTGAGCCTCATCGATAATGAGATAGGATTTTCCGCTGAGGAACCGTTTGTAATTCGTTACGGACTGCTCCCTCATGAGTTCAACATGCTGAGCATCATCACCATTAAGCAATAGCATCTCATCCGGCTGAATATTTTTTAAATATTCTTTGATGAACTCCGTCTTCCCAACCCGTCGAGCCCCCAACAGAACAAGGACCTTTTTTCCCTGGAGTCGTTTGGCAAACGTGTCTGAAATTGCCCGCGGGATATAATCCATTTCCAATTGCACCTTTCTATACTGACGTAATTTATGTTAATAACGTCATGATACAAGCAGTATTAGCATTATTATGGTCTCAGGATGGAATCATTCAAACTGAATGGTAATTTGAATCTGGATATAAAAACCTTATCCATTGTTTCCACTGATCAACAACTTGAGCTTCCAACTCAGTATACTTTAAAACAGAACTACCCCAACCCCTTCAACCCAACCACGACTATTAGTTACGGATTACCAGAAGCATCTGATGTATCCATCATCAACGATGTGAAGGGTCGTGAGGTTACGAATCTGGTACAATCAAGCCAAGCAGCCGGTTGGTATGATGTACAGTGGAATGGGACCACAGAGGCTGGTAATCCAGTGAGCACCGGACTGTATTTTGCCAGAATCAAGGCCGGTGGGTTTAGTGATGTGATCAAAATGGTTTATTTACAATAAGGAAATTCTACCGCTGAAAACGTATTTGATGCTGTCGGGCGGGTTTTCATAAAATATGGGGCACTCTCAGGTATGGGCGTATCATGATACGCCCATACTTTCGCCTATCACAAATCTTCAATTATATAAAATCCGCCCTCCTTTAGGCCGCATCAATCTGTGGATAAATATGATGTCACACCTTTAATTTGCAATTACCACAACTCATTAAAAGGAACAGCATAAAAACGGTCCCCGAAGGGCAAGACTTTATCTCCATCATACAGGACAACTCCGCAGATAAATTTGTTGTGGCTGGCTTTTAGTCGTCTCAAACCGGCAAAATCAGATGTTCTCACACTGGCAGAAGCTTTGACCTCAACCCCGCAGATGGCGCTCCCATTCTGCTCACTCACCACGTCAACCTCTACTTTGTCCTTATCACGATAATGAAAAAAGCGCAAGGATGAATCTGTCCAGCTCGATTGACGTCGCAATTCCTGATTCACAAAAAAAAGCTGATCCAAGAAACTTATTTTTAATGCAGCATTTTCAATCTCCATTTGGGCCAATGGAGCCAGGTGGATCACTTCCATTCTGCCGGCTAACGAATCTGCTAGTTTTGGAATAAGCATAATGTTTGCTGAACCTGTCAGTATGAAACGACCCGGCCGGCGGTCTTGAGCAACAAGAGCCTTGATTGAAGTAAATAGTTCCGGAGCTCGCTGAATCTCATCAATAACAACACTCCGCGCCATTTCGACGGGTGGTCCCTGAGCTCTGTCGAAGGGCGGTTCCTGAGCCAGTCGAAGGGCTCAATGCAACGCTCTGCGGCCTCGTACCTCTGCGAGAGGGACTTTCTACGGGGGCGTCAAGCTTATGCCTGAAAAATTTGTGATCATCGGAGGAGATGCTGCCGGAATGAGTGCCGCCAGTAAAATTAGACGACGCAACCTGATGCGGAAATGATCGTTTTTGAAAAAGGACAACATATCAGCTTTGCCGCTTGTGGAATTCCCTACTGGAGTCAGACCCAATTCGGAACTGGCCGATGAAGCAGGCATAGTGCTCGGAAATAATGGGGCAATTTCCATCAATTCAAACATGCAGACCAGTGTCCTCAATATTTATTCAGCCGGTGATTGTGTCGAGCACAAACATCTGGTACTGGGTGAAGATATCTGGATCCCCCTGGCTCCTTCTGCCAATAAACGACAAGAAAGTTAACCATATACGTTGATCCACCCCCGATCCAGTATTGCCAAGGCTGGCTGGTTTGCTTTAGATCACATGCATATAGAAATGTAACTTTAATTTTCTGCCATTGTGTTGCTCCTCAAACTGCCACAGATAAATTTCGTAAACAGCCAGGCTCAGCATAAATACATAATTAGATACTGGATTCAGATCGGGGAGACAGAGATGAAACGACACACAACTATCTTTCAGCTAATGCTACTCATTTTCTTTGCTGTTCAAACTTTTGGACAGCAACCCTTGTTTAGTGAATTTCTATATTTCTCCAATTTAGAGACCTCGGGAGGAGGTCCTCATACTGGGTCGGCTGTCTCATTTGGCGGTTCAGATGTCATGGATGGGTGGGTCCACAGTAATGATGACCTGCTCATGAGCTCCTATGGCTGTCCCACATTTTATGGGTACGTAAGCACAGCTGGGACGGCAATGATGAGTAGTTGTTCAGAAGCCATATTCCAGGGTGGATTCACAGAGTACGCCGACTCTATCCAAACACCCCCTGTTTTTATGCTCAACTATTTAAGGCAAGCTGCCAACTATACTTTTTCAGCAGATCAACTCATTGGGAGGCCGGGGATCCCGGATTCACTCATTATGACCAAACTTCACTTCACCACCGAAGGCGTTCAAGTTTACCAATGGTCATACCAGATTCCACCAATAGCAGGGGATGACTCCCCAACCAACGATTATTATTTCTATCACAACCATTTTGTTGCTGATACCTGTCGTATGGATGGCTTTCATCACTATGATTTTCCAGAACCTGAGGACTCTAGTGCATATATCACCTGGAATACTCAGATCTCAGATACTGCGGCCATTATTTATATCCAGGGTGGACAGGTGCAGACTTATGGTCAGATACAGGGACAATATCTTGTGATTACCGATAAAGAGACCCCCTACTTGCCTGCCGATCCAGAATACCACGAAGATATCTGCTATAACAATATCTGGATAATTGATGATCTGATCTATGCAGATTCAGACGCTGAGTCTGGAGAACCCCTTATGGGGAGTCCAAATCGTCTGGGCTTGGTTTCAGGTGCCAATATCATCTATGCAAATACTCTGGCAAATGGTGCGGCAAATGGTTCGGAAGGACAGGATCTTATCATTAATGCTGCATTGGTTACTTTTGAAGGCTCCATTGTTGCCCACTATTGGCAGAACACTTTAAATGACGAATCAATGAATGGCCCAAACTATTCGGATCCGGCTGAGTCAAAAGGTGACGGCAGGGGACCAATAAATTTCGGTGGCACAACTGGCCAGGATTACCGGGGCTATATCAATCTCTGGGGTGCTATGGTCCAAAACAAACGGGGCTACATGAAGCGCAACAATCCCGGTCCCTACACTTCGACCATTGGTTATGATAAATCTTATCATTACGATCCCAACCTTTTAACGGTTGCTCCCCCTGGTTTTGAACTCCTCATCGCTCCCTTGATAGGAGATCTGGATCTGGATGGAGATCTATCTGTCCTGGATCTGGTGAGATTAATTGAACTGGCCCTGCAACTGGGACTACCAGCTTCGCAAATTGAAATTTATACTGCGGATCTGGATTTGAACGGTTTGTTTAATATTCTTGATGTGGTGCTGCTGATCGAGCGATTTTAGTCGCAGCGATTACAAAACACCCAGCTGACGAGGGCGATCAATCCTTTCCTGCACAATGTGAGGCCATGACCTTTTCCCTGTTGAAGTAAAAAATCTTTCATCTTCTTTCCAATGTGGTGCATACAACTTTGTCACTTTCCTGACTTCCAGCACTCAAACAATATGGTACTGGCTAAGAAATGACAAGGGAGCCACACACATTGATCAAAACCTTTAAACAGCCCGGTGACCTCCGCATTCTCCGCGGTTAAAGAAAGAGCAGGATTATGCCTAAAAAATTTGTGATTATCGGTGGCGACGCAGCCGGAATGAGTGCTGCCAGCAAGATCAGAAGAATGCAGCCTGAAGCGGAAATGATCGTTTTTGAAAAAGGTGACTATATCAGCTTTGCCGCCTGTGGGATACCCTACTGGATCAGCGGCGTCATTGACGACGGCAGCAAACTACAAGTGCTCACTCCAGAGATCGCCAAAGAAAAACGCAATATTGATGTACGTATTCTGCATGAAGTGACCAAAATTGATTCTATGAATAACCGGGTAACTGTTACAAACCTGGAAACCAGCGAACAGTATGAAGAGTCTTATGATGCCCTGCTGATCGCTACTGGAGCCAGAGCCGCCATACCGCCAATTCCGGGTATTGAAAATGATGGGGTTTTCACGCTGAGAAGTCTGGCTGACGGCCATCTGATCAAGGATTATCTGGCAAAAAATAAAATCAAACACGCCACAATTATTGGGGGTGGCTATATCGGGTTGGAAATGGCCGAAACCTATCGGCATCTAAATATCGCTGTGACCATGGTTGAGCTGCTGGATCAGATCGCGCCGACCTTTGATAAAGATATTTTAGTTAAGGTGACAGAGCATATCGTTGAGAACGGGGTGGATCTGAGACTTGATACCCGGGTTAACGGGATTGATAAAACAGCTAGACTACTGGTAAAAACTTCGGCGGGGGATATCCCAACTGATATGGTAATTGTATCCACAGGCGTTCGACCGAATTCTGAATTAGCTGGTGAGGCGGGAATCAGCTTGGGTAAAAGTGGGGCTATCACCATCAATTCCAATATGCAGACCAGTATATCAAACATCTATGCCGCCGGTGATTGTGCCGAATATAAACATCTTGTCCTGGAAGAAGATATCTGGATCCCTCTGGCACCCTCTGCCAATAAAGGCGGTCGTATCGCTGGTGAGAATATGGCTGGACAACTGACCCAGTTCCCGGGAATATTGGGAACCGCTGTGGTGAAGGTGTTCGACTATACCATTGCCCAGACCGGACTCACGGAAAAGCAGGCTGAGCAATCGTCAAAATATGGCGAGATCAGCACAACAATGATAACTGGTGGGAGCCGTGCCCATTACTATCCTGGTTCAACACCCATAACGATCAAAATGGTAGTAGAGAAAAGCTCTAAACGCCTTTTGGGTGCTCAGATAATTGGTAAAGCTGATGTGGCAAAACGGGTTGATGTGCTTGCCACGGCGATCACAGCGAGGATGACTGTGGAAGAGATTGGTCTGTTGGATCTGACATACGCGCCGCCCGTCGCACCGGTTTATGATCCCATCCATGTGGCTGCAAATGTGGCGAACAAGTAACAAGTGACGGGTGATGAGTGACGAGTGACAAGTGACGGGTGACAAGTTTCGAGTTTCAAAGGAAAGTGAATGATAAATAAAGAAATGCTCATTGAGGACCTGGTTCAGGAATATCCCAAACTTATTGGCCCGCTAAAGGTAGCAGGGATTGTCTGTTTGGCTTGTGGTGAGGCCGTCTGGGGTACCCTGGAAACACAGGCAGTAGAAAAGGGTCTCACTAATATCGATGAGATCGTTGATCGCATGAATAAATTACTCGTTGGGTAGGGACATTGCATGCAACGTCCCTACTTGTAAAAAGAACCGGTTTGTTAATCCAACACAGACTACCCATATTGTTGGCTGTGTTAATTGTTCATACCGCAAAACACTATAAAGGTAAACCAAATGTCTGATGTTAAAATAAAACAACTCAAGGGCGCCACTTTTGCTGCCATAGGTCCATCCAACCATTGGGTGACGATGGACGGAACAGCGAAGGTCGGAGGTGTAGATGGAGCCAGCCGACCCATGGAAATGCTATTGTTCGGTTTGGGAGGCTGTACCGCAGTCGATGTGGAAGTCATCCTGAAAAAAATGAAAGTCCCGGTGGAAAATATTGAGATCGATATTGCTACGGAACGGGCTGATGATCATCCTAAAGTTTACACCAAGATCAGTATGGTCTATCACTTTTATGGTAAGGACCTGAATCTCAAAAAACTGGAGCAGGCGGTTAAGCTCTCTAAGGATACGTATTGTTCCGCCAGTGCTATGTTGGGGAAAACTGCCGAGATCACTGCAATTATAGAGAACCATAATACTGCATGATCTATCGCCTGGTCGCATATTCCCTTATCCTATTGGGGATTGGTGGAACTATCTATATTGGTGTTGAAGGAATTTATGGGGATGACTATGATACCCCATCAATGAGGATTGAGTCAGCCAGCCGACAACTTGGTGATTCCAGTTCAATTATCTTAGTTGATGTGAGAACAAAAACAGAAATAATGGCTGATCCAGCCCCCTGGGACAATACTATCCAAATACCGCTGCTTGCTCTGGAAGAACGATGTCTGGAACTGACAGTGTACAAGGATCGACCGCTGTTGTTGCTGTGCCCCACAGGAAATCGTTCCCGGGAAGGGGCCCGGATTCTGAGACAGGCTGGGTTTGAAGCATTTTACCTGGAACATGGGATGCGTGGTGTCAATGATTAGCCACTGGGACAATAAGTTGCCAAGTTGTATAAAAGGATTTAAGCACAAAGTGAATCGTGGCTGGCAAGAAGGATCAATCATGAATAAAAAATATATAAAAATGTTATCAGGTTTAGGAGTAGGAGCAGTCCTTGGTTTTGCATACTACTATTATATTGGCTGCGCTTCAGGTACTTGCGCGATCACATCGAATCCGTATATCAGTACTGCCTATGGAGCAATGATCGGACTGGTATTTATCTGGCCAGGCAAAGAAAAGAATTCAGGGAGCAAGGCAAGTGATGTTGAAAAAGCGAATTAGAGATTTAATAGTTTTACTGTCAATTGTCCCAGCTTTATTGTTAGCTCAAACCAATAACTTCGAATTTATCCAGTATGATCTGGATACAATTCACAGCGAAGATTTTGTGGTTCTTCATGGGGATATTTTCAATTTAATTGATAATGACTATGATCTATCAGTAACTCGGGTCACGCATTATATTCCGGCGGCCTGGAGTACCTCATTTTGTGTCGGTCCGGCTTGTTTACCACCATTTCTGGATACCTTCACCTTTACGTTAGCCGCTGGAGACACAGCACTGTTCAGCCTGGATACCTACCCCAATGGAGAGCTTGGTATGGGCTCCTGGACCATGTATGCCGTTGATTCCCTGACCATGGAGATTGATTCGGTTCAGATCACCCTTGAGGTCGTTGCTGTGGGTATCGATAGAGTCGTGAACCTACCGAAGGCTTTTGAGCTTGGCAATATTTATCCCAATCCAACCAATGCTTGGATCAATTTTGATCTGGATGTAGAAAAGTCTGGTCAGTATTCGATTGTTCTTTACGCACTTGATGGACGCGAGATCACCTCCCGTAGCTATGACCTGCGGTCTGGTAAGAACCTTCTGCAATGGGGGATGGGTGCCTTAGCCTCAGGAAATTATATCATATCAGCTACCAACGAGGGTCGAACTGTCTCCCGACAAGTGAGCGTGATAAAATGATACGGATCCTGCCAATCCTGCTGATTGTGGCCTTTGCATTTGGTCAGGAAAAAAGTCTGCCCCAGGTCAAACTAAAAGACCTTAAAAATAAGACCCATAGTCTGGAAAAGATCCTGGATGGTAAATTGACCCTGCTCAATTTTTGGGCGACCTACTGTGTCCCCTGCCGTAAGGAAATGAAACATCTCAATCGTATCAGTAAAACCTATGCCGCACAAAATGTACAGGTTGTGGGCATCTCCATTGATGATTCACGGACGGTTGGTCGGGTTAAAACAATGGTCAAATCACAAAAACTGGCTTATACTATCTTATTGGATACTGATCAGAAACTCTATAAAAATTTCAATACCTCAGCCATGCCTTTTTCTGTTCTGGTGAATCCAGCGGGTCAGATCGTCTGGCAACACACGGGTTATATCCCAGGTGATGAATCCAAAATGGAAGCAGAGATAAAAAAGGCGCTAACTTCCCAGAAAAACGATTGATCCAACTCATTGTTGACCAACTGGCGTTTAATTCTGATACTTAGCCTCCCACTTGGCCTATGGGCTGAAGGGGTGACCTGGAATATTGGCCTAATATCTAATATCGGTCAGGGAGAACAGGTCGGTCTGAATTATGATTATCTGGAAAACTTCCTGGATGGATCCCTGAAATCAGGTCCCTGGTATCTGGATCTCAGATTTGAATATAGTGATCCACCGGAGTATGGCCGAGTGGCTTTTGGTCTTAACCGAGGCCGGTTACAATATTCCAGTGAAAACTGGTCACTCGAGGTTGGTGATATTGCCGCTGTTTTTGGTCGTGGTATTTCTCTGAATCTATATGAAGACCAAAGTATTGATTTCGATAATCAAATTAGAGGGCTTCGGCTGACCACAACCCTGTTTGATGAGCATGAGCTTGATTTCCTGGTGGGAAGCAATTCGGATTTTCAGTTTTATTCACCCAGCTCAGACCTGCGTGAGCCGGATGGTGAGGCAGCTTTTGAATTGTCCGGAGTGGAGGCCACTTTTAATGCCCCTAGTGGAAATTGGTATCTGGCACCCTACCTTATTGGGAGTCGATTACAATCCAATTATAGCTGGCCTGGTATTGACCCAGCTATTGGCGGAATTGCTATTGATACGGTAACCCAAACCATGCACACGCTCCAGGGTGGCTGGAGCCAGTCATTGTACCGGGATTCATGGGATATCTTTCTGGAATACAACCTGACCCGTAAGATCTTCGATTACCCACTGGTCTCTCAGACCATAATCCAGACTGAAGATGATCTGATCCTGCAGAATGATTCCCGCGACTACGAGTCTTCAGGTCAGGCTCTGAACATACAGATCAACTGGTTCCCAGAGTGGTTTACTGCAATGTTCGAATACAAGAGGTATCTGAATGGACCAGAATTGTTTGGGAATAAACGAAATCCCCTACTCCTGGCGACCAAACCACTGCCCTGGCAACTGGGGCCCACCGGTATCCGACAGCATGACATAAGTCTGCTTGGCAATGTTACCCACCCCGTTGACTACGGCGATGAGTTGGGCTGGAATATGGAATTGCGTTATGCTATTGCCTCTGAATGGGCTGTGATCTTTAATGCTACCCAAGCCTCCCAAACAAGAGATAGTCGAGATCTGGACCAGACTGCCGGAATTTGGCCAAAACAAGACATCACCCGTAACCCCTGGCAGGAGTATTTTATTGAGATCGAATTCTCAGGTGAGACCCTCTCCCAACGGATGTTTATCGCTTATACCCAATCGGTTCTCAGTGGATACTCTGCCGCCGAGATCACAGAGCATTATACCCTCGTTCCTGCTTATTTGTCCTGGTACCCCCGAGATGATCTGGTGTTCTCGACAGTCCTGGAGCTTCAGCGATCTAAAGTACGCGGAGCGGAATATGCCGGGTCAACCATTGCAGGTCATGAGTTCCTGAGTGCCCATACCATCGGGAGTATTGATCTGAAGCATAAATATTCAGCCTCGCTTATCTGGGATAGTAGTGATGACCCCAATCTTAACAGTGGAATTCATGAAATCCAGCACTGGCTCAGTGGCGAATTATCGCTTAAGCCAATTGATGGACTCTGGATCCGAGCCTCCTATGGGAAAGAAAAAGGCGGTGTTCGCTGTACGGGGGGCGTTTG
Source organism: Fidelibacterota bacterium (assembly GCA_024278595.1). GTDB lineage: Bacteria > Fidelibacterota > UBA8477 > UBA8477 > JABMPR01 > JABMPR01. The sequence goes on from JAJRSW010000039.1 coordinate 46,304, forward strand.
TAGAGTTATTAATCCCTTCCAGGGTGTCCGCATGAGTCTGGAGTGGCGGTTATGAGAAAAATAGTGTACCTCTTAATGATATTAGCTGTCTTCTGGTCTTGTGATTGGGGACCTGAGAGGATTGATGTTGATGGTGAAACTAAATTCCAGGCCATTAACTTAGCCCAGGGCGATACACTTGATATGTTCATCACGGGTCATGACGTTGTTATCGAAGGAGTGACTACTCCAAATGTTGTTACCGCTGAGATATTGTCATCTTTCAGTATTAGGTTGATCGGGGAAAACATTGGAGAAACTCAGCTTATAGTAAAGTATCTCCTCAATGTGGTTGGGGGGCCAAAGGCAACGGGTATCGCTTACTGGATCATTTCAGTCACAGATGGCATTCCGCTACAGCTAACCTTGGGTGAAGCAAAAACTGTTCAACTGGCTGACTACCTAAGCGCCGAACAATTTGACCGAATCGACTCAATTTCGGTCCTGCTACCTGATAGTTTAGCTGAGGGAGATATGGACGTTCAAATAGCTGGTAGTACAGTCAGTCTCCAGAGCAATTTACCTGGAGTTAAGCGGGTGGAGATCCTCGCCCTGGATCGCCTGGGGGTACAGATAATCCCGTTGTTATTTGAGACTCAGACCAGCATCTGGAAAAGAGTATTAGGGGAATTATTTACAAATGCAGGTTGTGTGAACTGCCCAGTAGCCAACGAAAATTTTGATCATCTCTACGAGGAATATCCTGAAAATTTCACAGCTATTCGTTATCATGTATTCTGGACAGACCCCAACGACCCCATGAATTTGTACAATCCCACGGAAGTGGAGGATCGGCGCTTATTTTATGGAGGGTCTTATGAAGCGCCTAGACTGCTTATGGAAGGTGTCCCAACAGCAGATTATGAAAACCTGGATGCTTTAAAAATATTTGTGAATCTGGCGCTTGATTCAGGATCTGATGTGCACATTTGGAAACCAGCATTTAACAGCACGGGGGATAGTCTGTTTGTCGATTATCGGATCCAAAATTTTGGGGCAGCCCTGGATAACTTGATCTGCTGGACCGTTTTAACAGAAAACAGCATCTACTATGCTGGAACCAATGGTGAGACCATCCACATGCAGGTCATGCGTGATATGACTGCGACTGAGATAGCTGAATTGGATGGTGTGCTTACTGTTCAACAAGGCTTAAAGCTGGCCCCTGAGTATGCAGCTTCCGCGGCGTTTCATCTCGTGATATTTTTACAGGATCTGCACACCAAAGAAATATTACAAACCATTGATCATACCATTTTAGAATTATCAGCCTCGGGCTCTGAAAATCCCTGAGTACTATGGCTGAGCTCCATCCATTTCTAGTTCACTTCCCCATAGCCTTGATCCTGGTTGCCTTTCTATTTGATCTGTACGGAGTGGCCAGGAGTCATTTGAACAGCACCTGGACGGCATTTACCCTGCAAATAATGGCTGCACTTTCGGCACTTCTGGCTGCTTTTAGCGGAAATCTCGCTGAATCATCCCCGGCTATGCAGGAAGTTCTGGTCCAGGGCGTGGCTGATTCTCTGGAAGCCCATATTTCCATGGGAAATACCATTGTCTGGATCGTTGTGCTCGTTGTATTGGGGCGGACATTTGCGCTACTGGAAAAGAAAAAATGGGCAACTGGTGGTTGGTTATTCCCCACACTTAGTCTGGCTTTGGCCATCCTGGTAATCTACACCGGTTTATTAGGTGGTGCCTTGAGTCAGGATATTCTACAATATTTCATAGAACATTAATCTGATACTTGCGGTCCTCTACCCGGAGGTTGAGTTCACCGAAGCCATGCTGGTGTTGTGGTAAGGGGTGGACATTTGGGCCAGGCACAAGTCCAGGCAGGATAATAATAGCGAGGATTTAAATCCTCGCTATTATTATGGAAAAACCCGTGGCACTGCCCAAACAAATTAACGCTTGACGAATTGCTTGCCATTCATAGTGGCCAGAAATGATGCGATCTTGGCTGCTTCTGCTTCTGTGATCTGCATCATGAGTTGCATATCACCCATCATAATAATGGTTTCTTCAAGGCTGGCGACGCCACCATCATGAAAATAGGGGCCGGTCAGGGCAACATTCCTCATGGAGGGCACCTTGAACATAAATTTGTCCTGCTCCAAACCGGTTGCTTCAAAACGTCCCTCATCAGTAAGATCTTTATAAGGTTTGATGAGACCGTTCTTCTGGTACATACTGCCACCTAGCATGGACCCCATGTGACAGGTGATACAGGCCTTGCCCATAAAGAGTTCAAGACCTTCAACTTCGGTTATATTCATGGCTTTAAGATCGCCCCCTAGAAAGTCGTCAAAACGGTCATGGGTAATCAGGGTACGTTCAAAAGCTGCTATTGCTTCGGTAATATTTTCGTAGTCAATGGCATCCTTTCCAAAGGCGGCAGTGAACATCGGATCGTATTCAGGAATGGCTTTGATCTTAGCAACTGCCGTAGCTGAATCCGGGATGGCCATTTCCGCAGGGTTTAAGATCGGACCACCCGCCTGCTCGTTCAGGTCTGCTGCACGACCATCCCAAAACTGAACAAAATGAAATCCGGCGTTAAAGACTGTGGGAGAATTTCTGGCTCCCGGGATCCCGTTGGTACCTTCTGAAGTTGGTTTATTATCAACACCAGCGGTGCTAAGATCATGACAGGTGTTGCAGGACATATCGTCTGTATTTGAGAGTGCGGTCTCTAAATAGAGCTTTTTCCCTAATTCGATAAGGGCTGGTGTGTCATGCTCTGATCCTGGCATTTTAGCTGGTATAACTGCAAACATGGGTTTGGCCTGGTCCAGGATACCTTGTTGGTAGCTTAGGTCTTCTTTTGGTTCTGCTTTAGGTGCTTCTGCTTTGCCACCGCAGTGGACAACGAAAGCCATCATCATTACAGACAAGGTCAGGATCATTATTTTTTTCATTGAGATTTCCCCTCTAGTTGTGTTAAAGTCATATAATGCTAAAGCACAAGAAGTTATTTACACAACTAGGAAAAGCTTGAAAAAAATTACTGGGTCAGGGCACTGATTCTATGATCATTGACATGGGCACGGATTGTCATCCCGCAGACAGAATACAGTTAATTCCACTGTAGCTACAAACCTCCACTTGCACTTGCTTCAGCGGGTTCTATATTACATACCGACCAGTCGGTATGTTGAGGATAATGTGATAGAAGGCCCTGAAATGACAGAAAGAAGACCGAGCTCCGAACGCAGAACAGAAATACTTGAAGCAGCGCTGACCATTTTTGTGAAAAAAGGCTACTCAGATACTCGGATGGAGGACATTGTCCAGGAGATCGGGCTGAGCAAAGGAGCTCTCTATCATCATTTCCAAAGTAAGCGAGATTTGTTTATAGCCTTGATCGAACAATGGATGGATCAGTTTGCAGCTATCGAAAGATCTGATGGTTTACGGGCAAAACCATCAGCAGATATCATAAAAAAAATTAGCAGATTTACAGCCAAGATCTTTCAACGCAATCCGAACTGGTTCCTGGTAGAGCCGGAGATCTGGGCTTTCGCTAATCGTGATATGGAAATCAGGGAACTCTCAAATAAGCTCTATAACAGGGTCCTGACAGTGTTTGAGACATTGGTGGACAGAGGCATAGAATATGGTGAGTTTAAGCAGGTCAACTCCCGCATGATAGCACTGTCGATCATGACCTCACTCCATGGTATGATCTGGTTTGTCCTCTTCCAGCCTGAGGATTTTTCGTTAGAAGAATACGTTGACCTCAATATGGAATTTATCCTGAACGGTATTACCAAGAAATAGCAGTAACCGCAGGGTGCGGGGAGAGCTCACAATGTTTTTAAACCTAACCGGGCATCACTCAATTATGTGAGTATGTGATTGTGAACTAAGTACTCTGCAAGGTGGCTGGAAATTATACAAAAAAAGGAGAATGAAATGAAAAAGGGTGGCGCATTCTTAACCACACCCTTCGGCGTAGATGAGATCTTCACCAGGGAAAAATGGACTGAGGATCAAAAAGAGTTCTTTGAAGCAATTCGAGACTTTGCCGCGGAAGCCATTGCTCCGCACGCGGAAGCTATTGAAAAGCTGGATGAAAAATTATCCCGGGATCTAATGAGACAAATGGGTGAGATGGGTGTCCTGGGCATGGACGTCCCCGAGCAGTATGGGGGTATTGGACTGGATAAAACTGCCGCTGCTCTCGCTTTGGAAGCAACCGCAGCTACGGAAAGCTCCTCATTGATGGTGACGATCACAGACCACACTGGAATTGGACTTTTACCAATCCTATGGTACGGGAATGATGAACAACGCGAGAAATACATTCCTAAAATGATGTCTGGAGAGTGGATGAGCTCCTTCGCCCTCACCGAGCCGGGTGCCGGGTCAGATGCTTTGAATGGAACCGCCTCAGCCGTACTTAATGAAGCGGGAACCCATTATCTCCTGAATGGTGTTAAACAATTTGTCACCAACGGAGCCTGGGCTGATTTAGCGGTCGTTTTTTCCAAGGTCAATGGGGAAAAACTCACAGCATTTATTCTCGACCAAGAGACGACCGGTTGGGAGCGTGGACCCGAAGAGCATAAACTGGGCATCAAGGGTTCATCAACCACGACCTACATCTTAAAAGATTGTAAAGTACCTGTGGAAAATGTCATCGGTGAGGTGGGCAAGGGGGCCGCTGTTGCCTTCAATTGTCTCTACATCGGACGCTTAAAATTGGGTGCGGTTACCATGGGCGGCGCAAAGCAAACCTTAAAGTATGCCATCAAATATGCCAAAGAGCGACACCAGTTTGCCCAGCCACTGACCGCTTTTGGAATGATACAGCGCAAGTTTGCCGATATGGTCATTCGCTGTTATGAGTCGGATACGATCACCTATCAATCGACAGGCTCAATTGATACGGGCACGGAGCAGTTTTCAACCGATGATCCGGAATATTACAACCATCTCTATACGGTCATAGAGGATCACGCCATTGAGAACAGTACCAACAAGATCTTTTCATCAGAAGCCCTGTGGATCAACGCCGATGATGGATTACAGATACTGGGTGGTTATGGTGTCTCAGAAGAATATCCCTTTGCTAGAATCCTACGGGATGAACGGGTGAACCGGATCTTTGAAGGCACCAATGAGATCAACAAAATGATTATTTCAGGGATTGTGATGAAAAAAGCGATCCTGGAGGAATTGCCCATCCGCGAGCAAATTCTTGAACTAGGTGAGAATTGGATGCCGACAGTGGCAATCCCGGACGATCATCCAGATACCCAGGAGATCAAGGCTGTTGAGCTGGGACGTGGAATTATCCTGAAAACTTTACATGAATTGATCCTGAAATATGGACAGGATTTTAAAAACACTCAGTTTGAAATCGAAGCATTCGCCAATATGGTCATTGCCCAACAGGTGATCTTTAGCGTATTAAGACGTTACCTGCAATTGGATCAGACCTATGCGCGCCGGAGTACCGTGCGTTCTATTCTTAAGGTATCGGTGTTGCGCAATCTGGAAGTGATCGTTGCTAACGCGAAAAAGATTCTAAGACACATTCTGGATCAGGCAGATCGGGATAGTAAACTGAATCAGCTGGAGCTGGAACTTTCAGAACTGGCCTATCATGCTGATGTCATTAAAGAACAGGAAAATGTGTTTCAACTCTTACTCAAACGCGGTGAATATCCGCTTAATGATTAGAGTCGCTAAACGAGTATTAAGGACTAAGGAGATTATAAAATGAGTGAAAGATATAGTGTGATCGTAGATGCTGTTCGGAGTCCCATCGGTTTGAAAAATGGTGCAATGATCGGAATGCGTCCAGATGATATTACAGCCCAGGTTGTCAAAGGATTAATGGCCCGAAACCCGGCTGTAAAACCTGAAATGGTTGAAGATCTGGTGTTGGGATGTGCCTTTCCAGAAGGTAACCAGGGGATGCTCATGGGCCGGGGAGTGGCTCTGTTAGCCGGGTTGCCGGTTACCACAACTGGCAGCACAGTGAATCGCTTTTGTGGCTCTTCCATGGATGCTTTGCATCAGCTGAGTACTGCCATCATGGCCGGTGACAAAGAGATCGGGATCGCTGCTGGAGTTGAAGATATGTTTGGGGTGCCCATGGGTGGCTATAACCCGGACTTTAGTCCTGAACTTTATGAAATGGACTATTATATGGGGATGGGTGAAACTGCTGAAAATCTGGCCCGGGAATTAGATATCAATCGGGAGGACCAAGAAACCTTTGCCATTGATTCGCATCAGAAAGCCCTGGCTGCCCAAGCTGCCGGTCGCTTTGACAATGAGATCATTCCTATTGAGATCGAAGGGGTGCGGGTTGAGCAGGATGAGGGGCCCAGGGAACCAAATATTGAGAAGATCAAATCGCTTTCACCCGCCTTTCTGGAGGATGGGACCATCACTGCGGCTACTTCAAGTCCCATCAGCGTGGGAGCTTCAGCAGTGCTGATTATGAGCAATACCAGGGCGGAAGAATTGGGTCTGAAAGTTAGAGCCAAGATCATTTCTCGCGCAGTTGCCGGTGTGGATCCCACACTGATGGGCTCGGGACCATTACCAGCTACCGAAAAAGCATTGAATAATGCCGGAATGACGCTGGATCAGATGGATGTCATTGAATTGAACGAGGCTTTTAGCGCCCAGTCACTCTATGTCATTCGTAAAGGTGACTGGCCGCTTGAAAAGATCAATCTGAACGGTGGTGCCATAGCCTTAGGTCATCCCCTGGGATGTTCAGGAGCCCGGATTGTTACGACGCTCCTGAATGTGATGGAACAGCATGCTGCTCATTACGGCCTGGCCACCATGTGTATCGGTACCGGTCAAGGTATTGCCACCATCATCGAAAGGAGCTGATCATGGCCTTTAAAATTGAAAAGGTAGCCATTCTGGGAGCTGGTGTCATGGGCGCTCAGATCGCCACCCACCTCTCAAATGCCGGCATCCCCAGTTTTCTGTTTGATATGAATCAGGAACTGGCGGTAAAAGGCTTGGAGGGGATGAAAAAGCTTAAACCCAGCCCGGTATATAATCCCAAAACCTTGGGGATGATCACCCCGTGTAACTATGATGATCATCTGGACAAGATCGGTGAAGTTGATTGGGTCGTTGAAGTGATCGCCGAAAGGCTGGATTGGAAACAGGGCTTGTTTGAAAAGATTATACCCCACATGAGTGATTCGGCTTTATTGACCAGTAACACATCAGGTCTGGCTCTATCAGAGATGGTCTCAAGCATGCCGGAGGATGTGAAGCAGCGCTTCTTTATCACGCATTTTTTTAATCCACCCCGCTATATGAAATTGGTTGAGCTCGTCGGGGGTTCCGAAACCGATCAGGAGGCCATGGAGGATATGGCGGTATTCCTGGAAGATGTACTGGGAAAGGGCGTGGTCTGGGCGAAGGACACGGCCAATTTTATTGCCAATCGGATCGGTGTGTACGGGATGATGTTAACGCTGAAGTTGGCTCGTGAAAAGCGTTTGAGCATCCCTGATGTTGATGGCTTGACCGGGACCGCCATTGGCCACATGAAATCAGCCACCTTCAGAACGGCCGATGTGGTTGGACTGGATACGCTGGTACATGTAGCAGAAAATGCCTATGACAAAGGTGAAGCCGACGAGGAGAGAGATATATTTCTCATCCCGGATTATCTGAAGTCAATGTTGGATAATGGCTGGCTGGGAGCCAAGACTAAACAGGGATTCTACAAAAAAGTAGATCGGAAAACTATTCTGGCTCTAAACCTGGATACCCTGGAGTATGAACCTTCCGTCAAAAAGAAATTTGATGCCATCAGGGTTTCAAAAAATGAGACCTATCTACCCGGGAAACTCAGAAGTATTGTCAAAATCGATGATGTGGCTGGGAAATTTCTATGGGAGCTCCACGCCGGAATTTTGATCTATTCTGCCAATCGTCTCCCTGAGATCTCTGATGATATTGTCAACATTGACAATGCCATGAAATGGGGTTTTGGATGGGAAATGGGTCCCTTTGAGATCTGGGATGCCTTGGGAGTAGCTGAAACTATAACTCGCATGAAACAGGATGGTTATAAGATTCCAGCCTGGGTCACAAATATGCTGGGTAAAGGAATCGCATCATTCTATGGCTTTGATGGTCAGGTGAAAACCTATTACGATCCAGCCAGTGAATCCATGCAAGCCGTACCAACCCATCTCCTCGCTGTCGATTTTGATGTGGTTAAGAAAACGGGCGGTTTGATCAAAAAAGATTGGTCAGCATCATTGATCGATCTAGGTGATGGTGTGGCTGCAGTTACCATGCACTCCGTGCTTCAGCCCACCTTCAATCCCATTGACGGATCCATGATCGGAATGTTTGATCAGGCCGTGGATTGGGTCCAGGAAAATGGCTACAAAGGCTTGGTGATCGCCTCTGAAGCCACTCACTTTTCTGCCGGGGCTAATCTGGCCCTCATGCTAAAAGCGATTGATGAAAAAGATTGGGATAGTCTGGAGGCTATGAGTAAAGGAATGCAGGATACGCTGCAGAAACTGCGCTTTGCTTCCTTCCCGGTTGTTGCTGCCCCCCATTCTCTGGCTTTGGGCGGTGGTTATGAAACCATCGGCGCCTGTGATCGGATCGTAGCTGCTGCTGAATTATATACAGGCTTAGTTGAAGTCGGTGTGGGACTGATTCCCGGTGGTGGCGGCAATCTACGCATGATCATGAAAACCAGCGATCGTTTGGCCAAAGGTCGGGCGGGGGCGTTCCCAGTAGCCCAAAAGTGTTTCGAAGCAATTGGGTTCGCCAAGGTTTCAATGTCAGCAAAAGAAGCCGTGGCCATTGGTTATCTCACCAAGCAGGATAAGATCATCATCAATGGGGACCATCGGGTTGCCAAGGCCAAGGAGGAAGTCCTGGCCATGAGTGAAGGCTATGCGGCTCCAGACATGCGGACTGATCTATTCCTGCCTGGAAAAGGCGGACGACTGGCTGTCAGGAGTACTGTAAAAGGCTTTCTGAAAACAGGAAAGATCTCGGAACATGATGCATTCATAGCCGAGAAGTTAGCTTTTGTGCTTACTGGTGGTGATAAGGGTGGGATTATGAAACCTCTGGATGAACAATATCTACTGGATATTGAAAGAGAGGCTTTTGTTTCACTTGCCGGGGAACCAAAGACCCGGGCGCGCATAGAATACATGTTGAAGCGAGGTAAACCTCTCAGAAACTAATCAGTGCCCCAGGGTTTTCCGTTTTCCTCCTCAGGGTGCTTTTAATAAGAGGCGGCGATTTCTAATCGTCGCCTTTGTATGTTCTGATAATCTTTGATATGGCTGGACCTTATGCACAACCCGTTCACTCATCCAAAGTGAGTGTCGTCAAATTTTCAGCGGTTTTGTAAACTATAAATTTGCTGATCACTTATTATAGACTTATTTTTAGGAAAAAATATTCAGGACAAAGATATGGACCTTGCCCAAAAACAACAGATTGCTGATCGCATCGCCGCTGAGATCAAAAGTACTCGGACACAGATATCTGAGTTGGAAGAGCTCACCAAACCAATCCCACTTGATGGTACCGTTGGTCGCATCTCCAGGATGGAAGCGATCAACAATAAAAGTGTAAATGAGCATTTACTCGCAAAGACCAAAGCCAGACTGGTAAAATTAGAATCATCCCGCTCCTTTATCGAAAAAGAGGATTATGGAAACTGTCGGGCCTGCAAACAACCCATTCCTCTGGGACGCTTGATGATGCTTCCTGAAACAGATAAATGTGTAGAATGTGCCTGATACAGAATATGTCTGAAGATCAGCCAGCAAATAGCTTCTAAGGTGATTCGCTGTTGGTGTTAAGCTGAAAGCAGTACATAACCATGGTAGCCATGAATATTCGTATTTACATCGACTACTTATGAGAATTGAAAAAAGGTCGCGCTTTCTAGATTAATGCTAACAGGTTATATGTAAGACCAGATTCGTGTCCTTGTCGTTGATGTGTGATATTGCAGCAGGTGTTTTTTTGACGATCAGGGCCACATTCATTTCGTGGGCTCGGGCCCGGACTTCTTCTGTGACTGGTAGACGACCATTCATGCCTGTTCCGATCACCAGCGTTCGACAATTCCAGGGGATGTTTTCAGCTGTGGTCAGGGGCGTATGCCCATAGCGGGATTTGAGGGCTCGAGATGATCTTTTGTTTCGAATTTCAACCAGACGATTATTACTGATCACCACATCCTGAGTATATATTTTACCATCTATTGTGATCTTGCCAAAGAGCAGGGTATCAACTTGCAATTATGAACCTCGAATTGTGATAAGTTACATGATCAGCTATTATTTCCAGAAATCTTCTGGGCGCTGTGTGATTAGAAAAAACCGCTAGTTTCTGATCAATAAGATCAACAGATACGCGGGAGTTGCTCTCCAACAGGCATATCTACGATCCGGTTGGCGCCCAGGCCGGTACGCAATGCCACGATACCAGGATGCTTGTCAGTTACTTCACCGATAATAACAGCAGCCTGTCCCAGTGGATTGGCCTGCATGGCCACTAACATTTCAGCAGCTATTTCAGTTGGAACAATGGCCAGCAATTTCCCTTCATTTGCCACGTACAGCGGATCAATGCCCAGGATCTCACAGGCACCCCGAACATTTTCTTTTACGGGTATGGTATCGGTGAAAAGCTGGATACCCACCTGCGAACTATGGGCAAATTCATTTAAACTGGTAGCCAGCCCTCCTCGGGTGGGATCCCGCATGGCGTGGATATCTTTGCTTACCTGCAGCATGTCTGCCACAAGATGATTCAACCCGGCAGTATCGCTAGTCACTTTGGATTGGAATGAAAGGCCTTCCCGGCTGGTCATGACCGCCATCCCATGGTCCGCCACGGTTCCCGAAAGTAGAATTTTATCCCCGGGTTTTAGATTGGCGGCCGAGATGTGAACATCATCCGGCACAAAACCAAATCCAGTGGTATTGATAAACAATTTATCGCAGCTGCCACGATTCACCACTTTCGTGTCACCAGCGACGATCTGAACCCCGGCAAGTTTGGCTGCCTTTTCCATGGAGAGTACTATTCGGTGTAAAATTTCAAACGGCAGACCTTCTTCAAGAATGAATCCAACACTCATGAATTTTGGCTGGGCGCCACTCATGGCCACATCATTAACCGTTCCATTGATGGCCAGATCGCCAATATCTCCACCGGGGAAAAAGATGGGGTCTACCACAAAGGTATCAGTGCTAAAGGCTATTCTGCCGCCTGGATTTTCCAGGATGGCCTGATCTTCCATTTTCTCAAGGGTGGTATTGGTGAACCGGGGCAAAAAGATCTTATCGATCATCTCACTGGAGAGTTTGCCACCGGCACCGTGGGCCAGTTGGACTGTATCATGAGTTAGAATGGGTACGGGGCAGGCAAGGGCTTCAGGAATATCCATGTATGATTCTCGCTTAAAATTACAGTTTACGCTCAGTGTTTTGCAGACTAATTGTCTAATATTCGTTGATATTTAAAATACGCTGCACAAGCACCCTCACTGGAAACCATGGTTGCTCCCAGGGGGGTCTGGGGCGTGCATTCTTTACCAAAAGCAGGACAATCGTGGGGCTTCTTCAAGCCCTGCAGGATCACACCACTGATGCAGATCTCAGGTTCCTCAGTATGAATATCAGTCACTTCGAACTTTAATTCAGCATCATAGGCCGCATATTTTTGGGTAATTTTAAACCCGCTGACTGGTATTTCACCAATCCCTCGCCACTTGCGGTCAGTAATCTCAAAAATATCTCGAATGATATTCTGGGCTGCTTTGTTGCCACCCTGTTCCACGATCCTGGTGTAACGATTTTCCACGTGGTGGGTGCCAGCTTCCAATTGTTTAACGGTATGTAGAATTCCATCCAGAACATCCAAGGGTTCAAAACCGGTGATGACGATGGGAACCTCATATTTTTTGGCAATGGGATCATACTCGTCCCAGCCCATTACTGTGCATACATGACCGGCTGCCAAATAACCTTGAACGCGATTTGACGGAGATGAGAGGAGGGTCTCCATGGCAGGAGGGACCAGGGCATGGCTCACAAGCTCACTGAAGTTGCTTAAACCTTCCTTGGCCGCTTGAGCAATGGCCATGGCATTCCCGGGAGCAGTGGTCTCGAATCCCACAGCAAAGAAGACTACCTCCTTGTCCGGATTTTCACGAGCGATCTTCAAACTCTCCAAGGGGGAAAAGACGGTTCGCACATCGCCACCTTCTGAGCGGACCATAAATAGATCTTTATGGCTGCCAGGAACCCTTAGCATATCACCAAAGCTGGTAAAGATCACATCGGGACGACCGGCAATTTCAAGGGCCTGATCAATGATCTCCAGCGGCGTAACGCAGACCGGACATCCCGGGCCGTGAACCAGCTCGATCTCTTTGGGCAGCACCTGGTCGATGCCATTACGAATGATGGAATGGGTCTGGCCGCCACAGATCTCCATGATCACCCAGGGTTGGGTGGTGACTGCGTGAATTTCAGCCAGGATCTTTTTGGCAACAACCGGGTCGCGGAATTCATCTAAATATTTCATTTATGCTCATCTTTTTTTAGCCACGAATTCTCATGGATGTACACAGATGTATTTGGTGGGAGTAAACGCTGCTCAACCATTTTGCAATTATGGATCATACTTTTTCATCTGTGTGAATCTGTATCCGAGACTTATGACCTAGTGTCGAGTCAACCATGTCTTGTCCTTTTTGCTGTTACCTGCGTTAAATATTTCAACCATAGCTATACTTCGATGAACTCAGCACGAGCGGCTATGCTAAGAATATTTGCCTGGTTGGCAACAAAAACTCCTGCGACTTTTTGCACATAACATGGTTAACACAACACTAGTCAGGCCGTTCTAGTTTTTCAATCTCAATGCCATCAGCTTGGGCTGCATCGATCACTTCATCCCAGGCATCAAAAGAATTATTGGCTTCTTCTTCATTCAAAACTGATAGGGCAAACCCAGCATGGACAATAGTGTATTGACCAATTTCGATCTCAGGAACATATTCTAAACAGGCCTTGCTTACCGAACCAGAAAAGTCAATATTGCCCATTTTGAGACCGTTCTCGTCAAATATTTCTAATAGTTTTCCGGGGATTGCTAGGCACATGTGGGGGGTCCTGTTTTAGTTTGGTGGGTTTGATGGGTTTTTGATATGAATTTGCATATTCTAAATACTTAAGATCTTCGTGAATAATTCTGCAGTTTTAGTGTCATCTTCGATATGCGCTCGATTTGGTCGTAAAGCTTATTAAAAATCTTGTTGTCAATATAGTCCAAATCTAAGGCAATGTATAGATGGGACTGCAATTCTGAAGCTGAACCGTGAGAGTAAATTAAAAAGTTAGCAAATTCTTTTGAACTTTCTCGGCCAAATCCCTCTGCAATGTTTGCCATTATAGAGACACTACAGCTGCTTGTTTGATCTCTAAGCCCGCAGTCGCAAGAATATTGTCCATTATTTGTCACCCGATAAATGTGGGTCGTTAATATTCTAGATTTTTGCCATACTTCAAGATCTTCAAATTGTTTAAATGTAGTCATAAATAGCTCTTGTTTTCAGGATTCGCGAACATATTAAACCCAAAAACTCAAAAACTCAAAAACCCCCGCCCGATAGCTATCTGCCCCAGGGCTAACCCGCCATCATTGCTGGGGACTTGTCCATGGGTATAGACCTCAAATTGATCTCGTTCTAAAACTTGCAAAAGTCCCTCAAAAAGCAACTGATTCTGAAAGACTCCACCACTCAAAACAAGCTTGGCAATACCCGTATCATTTCTGAGAAGTTCAGCAATATGAACAAAGGTTTTAATTAAGCTGTGGTGAAACCATTGGCTTAAGGCGGTAATAGATTTACCGGAGTTTATCCTGCGTACTAACTCATGCATGATATGTGAGATAGAGATGGCATGATGGTTTTCATGTTTCAACAGATCAAAGTTAGTAAAATCCAGGCCCAATTCATTATGAGCTGCCTGCATAAATTCGATGGCGGCCTGAGCCTCATAGCGAATCTCCTGCCGGCCACCGGATAGGGCTGCCACTGCATCAAACAACCGTCCGCAACTACTGGTCAGGGGTGAGTTTAGTCCCTGTTCAATCATTTGAATGATAGGGGTCAGGTCTTTGTTCAACAATGCTGGAATAGCAGGTAGCTCGACACCATAACTGTGGTGGAGATAACTTGCTCCAATGCGCCACGGAGCCCTGATGGCAGCCTCGCCACCGGGTAAGGGCATGGGCTCAAAAAAGGCTTTTCGCTGGAATCCATGGAGATCACCTATCAGAAATTCACCGCCCCAGATCGTACCATCAGTTCCAAAGCCCGTACCATCCATGATGATCCCGATAACCGGTTCATCTAGGCCATTCTCAAGCATGCATGCTGCCAGATGGGCATGGTGATGCTGAACCCCGAGTAAGGGCAGATCTTGTTCCCTGGCCCATTTTGTAGCTAGATATTCCGGGTGCAGATCGTGGACGATTAGCTCGGGTTCGATCTCGAAAATACGTTTGATGTGCTCCATGGTCATCTGGAAAAACTCATAAGCTTCCAAATTCTCAAGATCTCCGATATGTTGACTAAGGAATACCTGATCATCTTTTGAAAGTGCGATGGTATTTTTCAATTCACCGCCCACAGCCAGAATGGCAGGCCCCTTGTTCTTTAAGAATATGGGTCGGGGAGCAGAGCCGCGACTACGCCGGATCGGACGGATCTCACCGGCCATTTCCGTAACTACGGAATCATCACTGCGCAAATATATATCCCGGTCATGCAGCAGAAAATAGTCAGCCATACCGCTCAGACGCTCCAGTGCTTCATCATTGTCAATACAAATTGGTTCTTCACTAAAGTTGGCGCTGGTCATCACCAGCACGCTCAAGGTATCATTGAGTAACAAGTGGTGCAGGGGAGTATAGGGAAGCATGATTCCCAGACGATCATTTCCAGGCGCGATATTGGGAGCAAGATCAGTCAGATCTTTGATCGAAGCCAGCAGGATCGGTGCCTGAATTGACGATAGAGCCTGCTCCTCAGCTGGATCGAGCTGGACGATCTGATGAGCCATTTCTAGATCACGTATCATCAGGGCAAAGGGTTTTTCAGCACGCCCTTTTGCGATGCGCAATGTAGCCACTGCAGTTTCATTGCCGGCATCCACAGCCAGGTGAAAGCCACCGAGACCTTTGATGGCCAGGATCTTCCCTTCAGTTAGTAACTGGACTGTCTTTAAGATCGGATCATCAACATCCTGACGCATCCCGCTGGCATCAGTAAGCCAGATCTGGGGGCCACATACTGGACAGGCATTGGGCTGGGCATGAAACCGGCGATCTTCCGGATCCTCGTACTCTGTTTTACAATCCTGGCAAAGTGGAAAATCCTTCATGGAGGTAAATGGTCGATCATAGGGGATATTTTCGATGATAGTATAGCGGGGACCACAATTGGTACAGTTAATGAACGGATAATGAAAACGCCGATCTCCTGGATCAAAAAGCTCCTGGCGGCAATCCTCACAGAGGGCCACATCAGGAGCAATAAGGGTGGAAACAGCTGCCTGCCCCGCTGATGGTATAATGATAAATTCAGTATCATCGGATAGGGGAATATCCTCGGCGTCAATTGAAATTATGGTTGAAAGTGGTGGGGCCTCCAGACCAAGCCGCTGGTCAAATTCAGCATGTTGGGCTGAACTGCCCTGGATCTTAACCTTCACCCCCTCCGATGTATTTGAGACAGAGCCCCGCAGCCCAATATCACGAGCCAGGTTGTAAATAAATGGCCGAAACCCCACCCCCTGGACAATCCCATTAATCGTAATTAGGCGTCTAGTTTTGATTATGGATTCCCATTTACCTTTTCACAATAAATTCAAGAAAGATTATGAAACATGCTTGATTTTAAACAATTCGTGTCATTTGCGAAAGTCATGGTTGTGTCATTCTTAGGCAAATATAAATTTACTTTTTGATGCTTGCGTGTAGCCAGGAATACCAGGCCTCCAGACCTTCACCCGTAGTTGCCGACAATTCAAAGAATTCCAGGTGGTGATTAACCTGCAGTGCATATTCTTTGCACTTAGCTACGTCAAATTGAACATAGGGGAGTAGATCGATCTTATTGATCACACAAATATCGGCGGTGTCAAACATGCTTGGATATTTGATCGGTTTATCATCACCCTCAGTGACACTGATCACCACCACTCGTTTATTTTCACCGAGATCGAATAGAGCGGGGCAGACCAGATTACCTACGTTCTCAATAAATAAGAGAGAATCGTTCTTCAGCTTTAGCTCGGTGTAAGCTGTGTGGATCATCTCGGCATCAAGGTGACAGCCATTCCCAGTATTTATCTGCAGGACAGGCACCCCTGTGGCCGCCACACGATCTGCATCATTCATAGTCTGTTGATCACCTTCAATAACAGCACAGGCAATGTCGTTAATATCTGTGAGGGTCTTTTCTAAAAGGGTGGTCTTTCCCGATCCTGGAGAACTTACCAGATTAATCGTGAAGACATTTTTAGCTTCAAAATAGCCCCGGTTCCGTTGAGCCAGGAGGCTATTTTCACCCAGAATATCCTGCTCGATGGCAAGGGTACGATCATGACCGTGATTGTGGTCATGGTCGTGAGTATGAGTATGGGTCGTCCCATCAGCATGGGTATGAGTGGCACCCGCTCCGTGGTGCTGGTGTTCCTCACCATGTTTTCTGAACGTTACTGTTTCACCGGGTAATCCGCAGCCACAACTATCACACATATTACATTCCTCCTTTTATAGCCACCCATGCACCAAGACGCAAAGGATCACAAAAATAATTTGAGTATCCTTGGACCTTCATGTCTTCGTGGCAAGCAATAGCTACACTATTCATTTACCGTAACTGCCTTGAGTTTCAACTCACGTCCCTGTTTGATCTTGACCTCATAGCTTTCACATTGGGGGCAGAGTGCCATAAAACTATCGATCTCGAACTCAAAATGACACTTAAGGCATTCACCCATACCGGTGACTTCGTTGACTAAAAGTTTTGAGTTTTCGGCGGGGGTGCCTTTGCAGACAGATTCATAGCAGAACATGAGTGAATCCACCATGACACCTGCCAGCTTGCCAACATCAAGCTCGATCACAGAGATGGATTTAGCACCATCCTTCTGGGCCTCTTTACAGGCAATATCCACAATACTCATGGCGATAGACATCTCGTGCATCAGATTTAGACTCCTTTTAGCCTAGAATTACGATGGCAATAATAATGCCTTTCACTAATAGTTCAACTCAAATCATTTAGAATTTTGGATAGCGATCGCAAAGTAATGGAGCAAGGTCAAACCAAAAGTTAGATATCTCTGAAGCGCATTGATGCTGAGAAATATTGGCTGTATTCTGCGAATTAAACCCTCATCTTTGCTACATTTTGTAGTGGAGTGGAATGCTTATTTTTGTCATTGCTCTTTAACTGGACCAAAATCACTCCAACAGTGGCAATTGATAATCCGATCCCCTCTTGGGTTGTGATCTTTTCATCAAGGAAGAACCAGGCTAGAATGGCAATTTGAATCAGCATCGTGTTATTGACAATACTTGACTCTATCGCTGCCAGCGAACGAAGTGTGTGATTCCACAGGGTAAAGGCCACAGCGGTATTGACCACTGCCAGCCAGAGCAGAAAGAGCCAGTTTTTGGGAATAATGGAGGGTATGCCATCAGTAGAGACACCGATGATCAATAGTATGATAGCCCCTATTCCCATGCTTACAAAGGTTACAACTACGGGACTTATGTCTCTATTACGATTGATGTGTCGACCCAGAATTGATGACCCTGAATTAGCAAGAACGCCCACCGGCATCACCGCTAATCCCAGACCCTGATTGCCAGAGAAATTAACTGGGAAGAAATAGAAGATGGTGCCGATGATGAAGAGGATCGCACCTGACCATTGCAAGGGGCTTGGACTTTCATTAGATGATTCGTTTCAGCGTCACTACTTAAAGTAATCTTCACTGTTGATCATAACCTTGTGAAGATTCCTCATTGAGAATCCGCGCAAGGTGGTCAGTGGATCAATCCAAAATGGCAACAACCAGGGTAATTACATCCTGGATATTCACAATGCCATCCAGATTGAAGTCTGCAGCGAAAATACCATTCCCCTCCAGAGCGGAATTACCAAGTATGTGGGCAACCAGTAAAACCACATCCTGGACACTGATCAATCCATCCAAGTTGACGTCACCAGGGAGAAAGGCTGATTCACCCGCATAAAAGATCCTGATATCATCAACACCTGCTTCGACAAGTGATCCCTCACCTGAATCATCAGCTATGAATCTGAGCTGAATGGATGTGGGGTTTTCGATATAATTGGTGATAAGAAATTGTTTTTCGATCCAGGAGTTATCTGATTGAGTGGTCTGTTCCAGGGTGACCCAGGCATTATCCATATTTCTAACCTGTACCTGCCAGTTATCTGTGCCGGGATTGAATCCCAGATCATTGCTGAACCAGCGCCAATAACTAAGAATAGGAGACAGTCCCGGAGCGATAGGAAAAACAGGACTTTGCAGGGTTGTATGACCACCATCCACATCACCTGCTCCGGAGTTGTCACCCGTAAAGGCAACGTTACCTGTGACGAAACAGATGGTGCCTGCTCCTGTATGATCATCTTCAGGCTGGACTGGATCAGTCCCTTCCCAGGTCCCAATTGGGTCTTCGCGAACCCAGATACCGGCGCTGGCATTATCACTGGAAATACCTAGAGACCAACCTTGCTCAGCTTCTACATCGTAAAAGCTAACGGTGGTAAAGAAGCCCAGCGAACCCACCAGAAAGAAGTGCGGAATAGCTGGAGAACTCAATGGATGATAGGCTTCATTCCCATCGCTATCCACAGCATGAATATAATATTCAACAACAGTACCGCCTGCTTGGGCGGGGATATCTGCAGACCAGGTACCGGGGATGTTCTCCACCATATCTATGCCGGAGAAAATGCTGCCAGAGATCGAATAATTCAAGATCACAGTAAATGTGACCCCATCAGCGGCGAAGATCTCAGCAGTGATATTTATGGGATTGTTTGGTTCGGAGATGTTTGTTTGAGCTGTATGGCTGATATTAAAAGCGGTCAGAGCTTTAAGAGCATTCACCCTGAAACCCATCTGTAGGTTCCCCACATCGTCTCCATCAATCAGCCGTTCTTCAAGATCAGCAACACTCATATTAGGGAATTGAGATTTGATCAAAGCCGCGATCCCAGCTGCTAGTGGTGTGGCCATGGAAGTGCCATCCCAGGCTTGATATAGACTGTTATGGGCCGGATTATCCGGGTCGGTACAGCTCCAGATACCGGTACCTGGGGCACACATATCCACCCAGCTCCCGTAATTTGAAAAACTGGCGCGATTATCTGAAGAATTGGTGGCTCCCACACACACAACCCCGTCACTGGCGCCTGGGTAATGAGCTGCGGAAGAACCATCGTTCCCGGCGGCGAATAACACAATGGAATTTTGAACATTTCTGGCATAGAGAATGGCACTTTGAATGGTGTTGGAAAAACCGCCTCCACCCCAGCTATTACTGATAACATCGGCACCATTATCGGCAGCATAGGTCAGGGCATTGGCTGCAGCAGCATCGGAGGTCCAGGGAAAGATCTGACAGGCCATGATCTTGGAATTGTGAGAGGCTCCGGCAATGCCAATAAAATTATTAGTTACACCTGCTGCGATACCGGCACAATGGCTTCCATGATCCTCTGCATTCCAGGGGTGCCAGCCCCAATCATGGTTGACATCATTGTTGTTTGAACTGAAATCCCAGCCATAGATATCATCTACTTTTCCGTTAAGATCATCATCAATCCCATTGTCAGGAATTTCATCAGGGTTGATCCACAGATTATCAACCAGATCCGGGTGGTCTGTGTCTACACCTGTGTCAATGATGGCGATAACAACAGTGTCACTGCCGGTCTGAATATCCCAGGCTTCTGGAGTGTTTACCACCGGATGATGCCAGGATTGCCCGAAGTAAGGATCATTGGGAGTGAATTGGGTCTCGTAAAGTTCTCTTACATACATGGCTTCTGCGTATTCTACTTCAGGTAGAGCAGTCAATTCCACTGTAAGCGCAATGATGTCAGCCTGGGGCACAATATCGATGACAAATATCCGTTCCAATCCATAAGGGTCTATGTCCTTACGCTGGATTTGAGGAAATGCGACGGAGATATTTGTAAAATTATTGACCGAAAGCACCTGTTCGATGGAAACAATATCCAGGACTTGCATCGCATCGCCCCGCGTTCCTGAAGAAAAGGATTCAGTATTCAGCTTGAGGAAGAATTTATCTGTGATCAGGGGCGCACTATCCTGACTAAAAGCAACTGTGCCAAGGGTGATCAATAAACAGAGTAGAATTATACGACGAGTTATTAAAAGCATATTTTGTGAATCCTTTTAACGTGAGTGTCATTGAAGCTTTGCATGTCAGGTGAGTTACACTTTATCGGATAAAAGCGCAATATGAAGTTGGGGAGTTATGGTATTGTGATTGATCGGTGGAAAAATTGCAAGGTTTTATTGAGTTATTGAGTGGCGGGTTTACCACCCCGTTCGTACTTCGCTAAACTCAGCAACCTCCCGCTGGTGCTTTTTTCTTCTTCTTGCGGATAATCTTGGGTTTATCGGCTTTGGTTTTGGCTGGTGCTGACAGAGCGACTGCTCCACCGCCTCCCAGTGCGCTACTGGCCGCTTTTCTGAAATCATATTTAGCAAATTCCTCATCTGCAGAATACACAGAGGGTTCCTGAGGATTCATGATAGTATCAAACCAGTAATTCAGTCCACCCTGCATCACATAATTATTCTCAAAACCCAATTGGCGCAGGATCATCCAGGCTTGATGCGAATTAATAGTTCCATTGGAATAGAGGACATTCATTTTGATACCCTGATCCAGCATATCCTGGTACTCATCCTTTAGAATAACGGAGAGGGGGATATTTATAGCACCCTCCAGATGGTAAGTCTGGAATTCATCTGGAGAACGGACATCAATGAGCTGTAGACTGGGGTCTTTGGATATGACCCAATGAGCTACATCGTCAGCGCTGACCATTTCGGCTGCCCCCTGGACTTCAACCAGCATTTCTTCAGCCGTTAATTTGTAAGGTTTGGTCGTGTTCTCAGGAACCATGGCGATGACGATCCCCAGTAAGATCAACCCTAAAAAAATTATATTCCGTATCGTCATGATCAATACTCCTCTCGGGGCCATTTTTTTTCAGCCAGCTCGCCCAGCTTGAACATGACCAGGGCGGCTATGATAACCAGGAGAGCCATGACGCCACCGGATATTCCGAAAAAATCTGATACTTTTAAGGGACCATAAGCGCCTGCCATATAGAAATCCTTCATGAAGGAGAAACCCTCGGCGAAGAAGAAAATCCCCAGCAAGATCCCACCGATAAAGACCATGGCATCGATCTTACCAATTGCGGCAGCACAGACACTGGTACCCGGACAAAACCCGCCAATGATAAACCCGGCTCCCATGATGACACCGCCAGTAATGGCACTCCAAATAAAAGTGGGATTTACATAGATCAGGCTCAGGTCGATCCAGCCAAAAAGGCTGAAAAACAACAGTCCCAGCATGGCCGTGATGGCGCCGGTAAAGAATACTTTTAAGACGACGGTATCATAGCCATAGAACAAACCGGCTAATTTCCGACTTGATGAGAATCCAGCCTGCTCAAGCACAAAGCCAAATCCGATCCCGATTACAAAAGCGATGAATAAATTCCAATCCGCTCCAATGATTTCCTGAGGTACAAGAGGTCCCATTATCGACTCCTAGATCCAATTTTTTCTTAATAAATATGCCAAGGCAAAGGCAGTTCCAAAGATGGCCATCATTGACACAAATCCTGCCACAGACAGGCTTGCCATGCCAGTAAGTGCTGAGCCACTGGTGCAGCCACGTCCCAACTGAGACCCAAATCCGAACAAGATGCCACCTGCAGCAGCAAAGACCAGTCTGCGATTCGCGGTGATCCCTGGAAAATGCTCTACCCTCCATTTAAGTCGGCCGGATAGGGCACCAGATAAGAAGCCACCCACCATGACACCGATCATTTCAAACACCAGCCAGGACTTCATGGGTGATTTTCCCTCACCAACATACTTACCATAATAATCTGAATTAGCAGTATGTCCAGGTGCCACAATATCGACAGCTGTTACCACCACACTCTTCACAGCACCACTTGCCCCCAATCCACGACCAGAGAAAAAGAAGGCCATGAGTAGAACCAATCCCAACAGCACACCTGCCAGATATGGATTCATGTACTTTGTTTTCATTTCAATTACCCCTATTCAATTTCAGTATTTTGGATGTGTCTTTCTGAGTGTAACGAAGAATCTTGATCCTTATCCGAAATCCAGGATTTTCAATGGAGATCTTTCGCTCCGCTCTAGGATGACTATACATTTAATACAACCAACGACTGGCTTGACCGGCACTCACGACGATAAACCGCAAGGCCAGATTCCCGGCTATGATTAGCACAACAGGCACAATTGCCGGGATGAATTTGTGTTTCAGTTCCAGGAGTTCCAGACTAACTGGGAGCAGCAAACCCAAGCCAACTACAAAGGTCCAAAAGGGTACGGTATACGCTCCCCCCAGAAACATTTGAGCCGCCTGAATATGGACCTGGGTACCAGCCAGATGACCCATAAAGAGATGGACGATCATGAATAGCTCAATACCGATAAGGATGATATCGATCCGGGTAAATAAGCGTTTCTCGAGTTCAGTTTTGGAAAAGTAGGCGATCAGGGCTGCACTTGCAGATAGGCCGGATGTCAAGAACAAGGGGCCTAGAATACTGGTGTTCCAAAAGGGTCTGGCATTGAACGCAGATAGGAGAATCCCCGTATACATCCCGAGGATTATTGAGAGCAATATCAGGATCTGGGCCAAAATGCGTCGCTGTTCCTTCAGCCACTTGACAACAGTCTTCACCTCATCAAATTTCCAGTCCCATTTGGGAAAAATATCTTCCATCCAGATGGCGATCCAGGCAATTGATAGAGGGGTAATGATCAGGAGCGTCCAGGCTCCCCACGACATGGGTGACTCCCAGCGGATATTGGTGAATAGCTGCCAGGCGTACAGGATGTGGGACAGGTCAAGTAGCAGGGAGATCAACCCGATACCAATCAGGAAAGGCACAGACAGGGGCATCCATTTCACCGCGATGGGTAATTCATCCTGCCGACCTCTTAAGGTGAAATACGCTGAAAAGATCAGAATCCCCGCTGCCAGTCCTCCCAGGAACAGATAAAACGGGATTTCCCAACCCCAGACATGGAGCACCGGATCGATCTCCGGATTCATACGGCCACTGGTGATAATTTCTTCAATCATAACTAAATCAATTCCTTAATAATCATTTGCCACGGATAAATGTTATTTATGGCTTTAATGTTCATTTGGCTAGAGTATGAACAGAGTCTGACTTTTAGAAGACATCTCTGCCAGCTCTACGGTAAAATTTCTTTTTGAAGTTGACAATATCATAACAAGTAGAATACTTTGGGTTCAGTACCAGCTTCGGGGATCAGTGATTTCCACTTCCTGGTGGCCATAGCTTTCGAGATGTCACTGTTGGGGTCATCCAGGTTGCCAAATATCATGGCATGGGTAGGACACACCGAGACGCAGGCGGGGTTCTGTCCTTTTTCAACCCGATGAATACAAAAAGTACATTTGTCCACATAACCTTCAGGGTGAATGAAGCGCGCATCATAGGGACAGGAAGTGATACAGGCTTTACAGCCGATACACTCATCTTCTTCGACCAGCACGATCCCACCCGCTGCGTAATGACTGGCCTCGGTGGGACAGGTCCGCACACAAGGTGCATTCGCACAATGGTTACACCGTTCAGAGCGGATCTCAAGTCCCAGGTCCGGGTAGGTACCGGTCGTTACTTCTACGATCCAATCCCGACAATGCCCGATGGGCACATCGTTTTCGGTTTGGCAGGCCACAACACAATCGTTACAGCCAACACATTTCTGGGTGTCTACAGCCATTGCATATCTCATGATGACAGCTCCTTGCCAGCTTC
Source organism: Fidelibacterota bacterium (assembly GCA_024278595.1). Classification (GTDB taxonomy): domain Bacteria; phylum Fidelibacterota; class UBA8477; order UBA8477; family JABMPR01; genus JABMPR01. Next base: position 70,569 of record JAJRSW010000039.1, read on the forward strand.
AAAGCGGAAAGTGACAAAATTTCCCCGCATACCTGTACCGCCCATCACTGGATCAATATGTACTTTTGTGATCAGATCAGCATCGCTGGCACCGCGCCCGTAAGCCCGGGTCAGCTTATTGTTTGTATGACCAAATCCATGGACCATGTAGACGCTGTCAAAGCGGATCCGTTCGGTTATCCGGACTTTAATAGGGGTTTTGCTCACGACACCGTCCTGGTTTTCCAACCAAAGATACTGACCATTTTTCAGATCCCATTCCTGGGCTACTTTCGGATTGACCCAGACACTGTTCTCATCCATTAGATCGGTCAGATTGGGGTTATTGGCTGTCCGACTGAATGTGTGCATGGGGGCCCGGCCATAGATCAGGCGATAGTAGCCATATGGTGGTTCTTCGTGAGCGGTATATTTTGGCAGGGGATCGTAACCTTCATCTTCCATGGCAGTGGAATAAAGCTCGATCTTTCCCGTGTTGGTATAGAATTCAAAATCGTCCAGATCTTCCATCGGGTATAAGGGATCATCATCGTCGCGTTGGAATTTTTTGACACCCAGGCGTTTCATCTCTTCCAGAGAACTGCCGACCTGTTTTAATTCCCATTCCAGTTTTTCTTCGATGTCTTTCCACGCGAAATAGTGACCCAGGCCCATTTTCTCAGCGATGCCTTTGGCCATCCACCAGGCTGGTTTAGTATTGTATTTTGGCTTAGCTGCCGGCATCCGCAATGCAATGGTCGGTTCACGATGGGGACCTACCCTGATATTATCATAGCGTTCCAAATAGGTACACTCAGGCAGGATCACATCAGCATAACCAGTGATCTCCATGGGCATGGTATCAATAACGACCATAAGATCCAGGGCATCAATGGCTTTCAGCGTGTTTTCCTGATTCGGCAAGGTGTGAATGAGATTGGTGCCATTGACGATCCAGCCTTTGAAGGAGCAATCCCTTTCTGAGCTTGGAACGGTGGCGTCGCAGATTCCGGAGGCCAGGGCCAGGCCTGCCAATTTGTATTTACCAGGGAAGGCATCTTTCCAACTCCGGGCCGGTTTTGGAAAGGCCGGGTGAGGGAAAGATTTGAATGAAACTTTAGCAGGATAATAATATCCACCGCGTCGTCCCCAAGAGCCAAGTAAGGCGTTCAGCATGGCAACGGCTCGGAGACGTTGGGTGTCATCTCCATACCAGGTAACGTGACGACCAGGATGGACGATCACGCGGGGGCTGGCGTTGGCCATCTCCCGGGCAGTCTCCCGGATCACTTCTGGTTTGATCGTGGTGATCCCATAGGCCCATTCGGGAGTCATCTGGGCTACGTGGGCTTTCAGATCCTCAAATCCATAGGCATATTTTTCAATGTATTCTTTATCATATAAATCTTCATTGATGATCACATGCATCCAGGCTAGTAGCAGAGCCATATCGGTAGCTGGTTTGATGGGCAACCAGAACTTTGATTTGCTGGCCACCGTTGAGAATCGAGGATCCACGGTGATGATGGTAGCACCTTTTCCAGTGGCCTGGGCAATCTCCTGAACAGGTCCATTATGCATATTTTCTCCAAAATGAGAACCGATGAGGACCAGACAGCGGGTATCTCGAATATCAACTCGTTCCGGAGATTGGACACCTTCGCCATAGGTGGCGATAAACCCAACTTCGCGGGGGCCACGGCATTGGGCATATGAAGGAGCGGCAATATTTTTTGAGCCATAGGCTTTGATTAGATCACCAAAATACTTGCCTCCCGAACCGTGGGTAAACAGAGCCACACACTCTGGACCGTGTTCTTCGGCGATCTTCTTCAGACCATCTGCGATATAAGTGAAAGCTTCATCCCAGGTGGCTTCACGGAAAACCTGTTTACCGCGTTCCCCTGTACGGATCAGGGGTGTCTTAAGTCGATCTTCATCAGTGTACATCCCCACACCGCCGGTTCCACGGGGACACAGTCGACCGTTTGAATGGGGATCATCATTGTTGCCGGTGATCTTCCATATCTGGCCTTTATCATTCGTATGAACCCAGCCGGCACACTTCCAGAAACAAATCTCACAGTAGGTGGGTGTGCGTTTGGAATACATCCCCGGATGGGCATCAGGAGCCAGGATCTCTTCCTTTGAGAAATCAAATAGTGGCGTAGCAAACGCCAGGCTTCCAGCACCCACCCCAGCGATCTTAATAAATTCGCGGCGATTCATTGTTGGTCTCATACGGTTTTCCAATGTTCTTTTAAATAGGATTTCATATTGTGACAGGTCGTGACTTCACGGTAGACCGGGCATTCAGCACATTCTTCTTCTTCACAGATCTTGGCCTTGGTCTTGACCACCCAGCAGGGTTCTACGGCATGTTTGTAAGCATCGCACCCGGCTCGATCAGATTCACTGCAACCTTTTATATCCCAACAGGGGGCCATGGACATCATGGCTTTAATACCAGCCAGGTTAAAACCGCGTTCCTCGATCATGGTCCGGATACACTGGAGGCGTTCGATATCAATTTGAGAGTAGAGGCGGCGTTGGGTCGCGGTTCTTCGGGGCAGGATTAAACCTTCTGTCTCATACATACGTAAAGTATGGACGGAGACCCCGATGAGATCGGAGGCAACTCCAATAGTAAATACCGGGCGGGTCTTGTCGGAGAGGCGGTCTTGTATTTTTGATACGTTCATAGCTAATCTATATCCGGAAATATAGGTTTGCTAGATTTGTGCCACTTTAAATGATAAATATAAACAGTAAATACTATGTGATATAATTATCAATAGCTGATAAATGGCATGTATAATGTATGGATGAATCACTTAATTCCAGGAATTATCTCTTTGTGAATACGACCCTTAGTCCGTGAACGAAACGATTCGGACGGGGCCTTGAAAAAGCCTGGTCAGCAAAACAATTAAATAGCCTCTTGAGCAATCCCAGCTATTTTCCGTCCGTGAAAAAGAAGCTGCTACAGATACCTGTCCTATATATTGTTCTGATCCTGATCTGGGGGAGCACCTGGATCGCCATCAAAGTGAGTGTGGGTGAGGCACCCTTCATCATGGCAGCTATCCGCTTTTTCTTGGCTTCCGGATTATTGGTTACCTACCAGTTGATCAGACGAAAACCTTTATTACCGCCGCGTAGTCATGCCAGGATTATTGTAGCTCTCGGTATTGGGAACTTCTTTATTGGCTATGGTTTCACCTACTGGGGCATGCAGTACGTAAATAGTAATATTACCTCTATTCTTTGGGCTACCCTGCCGGTCCAGGTTTCGGTTTTTGCCCACTTCATGCTCAAAGATGAGAAGATCAATTTTTCAAATGTGTTTAGTCTGGTTGGTGCCTTGATCGGTTCTTACCTGATATTTGATGTCCATGGTCAAAGTGTAGCTCCTCAAGCAGCCCTGGGAATGGCAGTCATTCTGGTTTCAATTTTCGGGTCTACCTATTCCAATGTACTTTATAAGAGAGAGGGGAGTCATCTTGATCCAGTCAATACCAATGCGGCGGCCATGCTTATTGGAGCCTGTTTGTTGTTTGTCTCGGGCTTGATCCTGGAACCGTGGGAACAGATCGAATTCACACTTCTCAATCTGGGCGCTACCGCCTACCTGGCACTTTTTGGTTCAGCCATCGGGTTTTCCATGTATTTCTGGTTATTGAAACACGTAACAGTGGTCAAGATGAGCTATACCACCTTCCTCATTCCGATTCTGGCTATTTTTTGGGGCTGGGTACTTCTGGGAGAATCACTGTCCCCTCTGAGTCTTACCGGTGCGGTCATCATTCTACTGTCTGTGGCTTTACCTGAATCAGGTCCCTTTAAGTGCTTCCAGGCCAGACGGGGGAGCAGATAATGGTCTTCAAGCAACAAGTTGTATTTGCTTATGAGTCCACCTATATTGAAAGCCTAAATATAACGGGGAAAGGTCTTTAAAAAACAATATCTTATGGCAAAAATTATCGCCATTGTCAATCAAAAAGGGGGCGTGGGTAAAACCACAACTTCAGTGAACCTGGCTGCTGGTCTAGCTGTGACAGAGCAAAAAACTTTACTCATTGATCTGGATCCCCAGGCAAATTCAACCGCTGGCCTGGGACATCCGGTGAGGGTGGATGGACAAAGTGTTTATCAGGTTCTGTTGGGACAATTTTCCCTGACTGAGATCTTACAGCAAAGTGAATTGCCCTTTCTGGATATCATTCCTTCCAGTCCATCACTGGTTGGGGCTGAAGTAGAACTGGTCTCAGCTATTGCCCGGGAGCGAATTCTAAAAGATGCTTTGGCTGAGATCGAGGATGAATACGATTTTGTCATTATTGATTGTCCGCCCTCCCTAGGTTTGCTGACCTTGAATGCTCTGACAGCTGCCCATTCCATCTTGATCCCCATCCAATGTGAATACTATGCGCTGGAAGGTCTGGGACAGTTGTTGAATACGGTTAGGCGGGTCCAGAAAACCATTAATAAAGCGCTGGTCATCGAAGGTGTGCTCATGACTATGTACGATGGCCGTCTGAATCTTAGCAAACAGGTGGTGGAAGAAGTTAAGACCTATTTTAAAGAACGGGTGTACAAGACCTACATCAACCGCAATGTGCGTTTGAGCGAATCTCCCAGCCACGGAAAACCAATTATGCTCTACGATGCAAATTCTGTGGGAGCAGCTAATTATATGAATTTAGTGGAAGAGGTTCTGGAAAATGCCTGAAAAGACCAAACGGCTGGGGCGGGGACTGGATGCTATTCTTGATGCATTGGACAGCCCGGATGAGCAGGCATCTGCCATTGGTACTGCGGATCCTGGGCAGATAAGCCCAAACCCTTTTCAGCCACGCAAGGATTTTGATTCAGAAAATGCAGTTCAATCTTTTGAAGATCTAAAGGCATCCATCAAGTCCAAAGGGCTTATTCAACCAGTAACCGTCCGTGAAGTCGCTGGAAAATACGAGCTGATCGCCGGAGAACGCCGCTTGCGAGCTTGTCAGGAATTAGGCTTGGATAGCATACCTATTCATATTCTTGATGTTGAAACCGATGTGGATATGATGGAGTTGGCCCTGATCGAAAATCTCCAGCGGGACAATCTGAATCCGCTGGATGAAGCCGCCGCCTATGAGCTCCTGGCCCAAAAGTATAAGCTTTCTCATGCGGAAATTGCTGAAAACATCGGTAAGAACCGGGCCACCATCACCAACACGCTCAGGTTGCTAAAATTGCCCACAGAAATAAAATTGGCACTAAAAAGTCTGGTGATCTCGGCTGGTCATGCCCGGGCGTTGCTCGGGTTAGAGACAAAACCAGAAATGGTCAATGTCTTCCAATTGATCCGCCGCAATAATATGAGTGTTCGCGAAACTGAGAATTACATCAAGAAGCTCAAGGCGAAGTCCAGTACAGCTGAAAAAAAGCCAGCAAAAACCCAGACCAAATCGGTTTTTATTCGGAAGAGTGAGGAAACACTCATGACCGCTTTGGGAACCAGGGTTCAGATCAAGCCCGGCAAAAAGAAGGGCACCATCGAGGTAGAATATTTTGGGGATGAAGATTTGGGACGACTGGTCGAACTATTTGAATCATTAAAAAGGTAGCTGCTAGAAATTTGAGACCGGGATACTTTGAAAAGAATTTGCGATCGAGCAAGAAAGCTTTCTGATCACTTTGCGTCATTTCGACGGGCTCAATGCAACGTTCTATGTGCTCTGGGTTAAACAGGAACTTATAAGGAATTCATGAAGTACGAAAAATACACGATCCTGATCCTGCCAGACAACGAGGCTGCGGGCAGAACGATATCCATTACAGCAAGAATGGTCAATATTCTAAAATTAGTGGCCGTCCTGTGCATTGGTGCCATCCTCCTTTTTACCGTTTTCTACCTGCCGAAAGCGATGGATTTTCAGGAGATACAGCGCGAGAATGACTATCTCTTGAGCGAACGCCAGGAAGTTGCCACTATCCTGAAGAATGCCAAACGGATCGAAGAGATCAATCATTTTATTGAAAGTACACTCGGGGGGCACTATGACTTCCCTGGGGAACTGGGTGGCAGCTCGGCTTCGCAAAACGACGACTGGGATCTGTCGCCATTTGAAACCATGGGGTTATTGGAAGACTTGCCGACCTATTTACCGATCAAAGGTTTTGTTAATGCCGGATTCCAGGTTCGTGAGGGACTGTTCAGTCAGGATCATCTGGGAATTGATCTTTCCTCAATTGAAGACCGGGTGGTTAAGTCAGCCGGACGTGGATATGTAATATTCTCCGATTGGACCTATCGCTTTGGGAATACCATTATTATTGATCATGGGAATGGCTATTTAACGGTTTACAGTCATAATGAACAGAACTTGGTCAGCCAGCGACAAGTTGTGGATCGGGCAGAACCGATCGCGGTAATGGGGAATACAGGTATTTCCGAGGGAGCCCATTTACATTTCGAGATCTGGCATGAGGGTGTACCCCTGGATCCAGCAACTTTTATTACTGAGCTAAGAGCAGAAACCACTCCGACAGAAGACAAGAAAGCAACTGATGGCTAATCGAATTCATCGTATTGAGACAATCGTTGGACGGGGAACCCATGTTTCCGGTGACATGAACATTAATGGCAGTGCTCACATAAATGGAACGGTGGAGGGCAGCGTGGTTGCTACAGGCTTTGTGACGGTTTCTGAATCAGGCGTTGTCAAAGGTGGCATTAAAGGCGAATACGCAATTATCGGCGGTATTGTAGGGGGCAATATTGAGGTAAAAGGAAAAGTAGCGCTTGGCAAGGCCGGTCGTCTTAAAGGTGATGTGATAGCCACGCGTTTGATCATAGAGGATGGTGCAGTTTTCCAGGGGCGCAGTTCCATGGTACCTGAGAAATCTCAAGCAGAGATCGGTTTTGATGCCCTTGACGGGGGTGATTAGGTGAGATCAACCCACGACTTCGATCGCGGTCTATCACAGGATAGTACAAAATGAATCACCTTAGCCCTAACTCCAACCCCCAAACCCTTAACATCCAGGGTAAGCCATGAGCGCCATCGGCGGAGGTAAGTATATGGCTGTGGCCTCTTCCATGACCGGGAGTGTGTTAGGTTTGGGTGCTATCGGTTACTTCCTGGATCATAAGTTTGGCTGGCCCCAATATGGTGTCCTTACCGGAGCTCTGCTGGGCGTGGTAATCGGGATGTATGAATTATACAAAAGTATTTACGTAAAGGACAAAGATCAATGAGACCATGGCAGGTTCTGGGACTGGCAGCCCTTTTGTTAAATGGTGTGGTGCTGATCACCCTGGCATTTTCAGCCCGACTTGATCTAATCACTTCTGTACTGGCAGGAGCTTTACTACCCGTAATTATCAGCGGAGCACTGCTATATTGGGCGGATCATAATAAAGTCAACAACGCCCAGCAACTCCAAAAGATCAACATTATTGGCTTCTTTTTTAAGGTAGTTCTCCTGGGAATATGGGCCGTAATTCAAATCAAAGCAGGCACTTTGGATAAGATGACATTTATTGTAATATTGCTCATAAACTTCCTTGCGTGGCATGGGGTCGAAGCTTATTATTGGCCGCTTTTTATGGTAGATAAACAAGAGGAAAAAGGGGAGAAATCTTAATGGCTCAAGGCGGCCACGAACCCAGCACAAACATCGGGGACAAAATCATTGCTCACGTCGCTAATAGCGATGTTATGATCCACTTTGAACTTTTTGGGGTTGATCTTTCCATTACCAAGCATGTGATCATGTTATGGATAGCAGCTAGTCTAATAATAGTGGTAGGTCTATACGCAAGTCGACGTTACCGTAAAGAAGTACGACCGGTTCCCAGTGGTTTTACAAATGCCTTTGAATTCGTTGTGGATTTTGTTCGAACTGGAATTATTATCCCCTCGATTGGCAAAAATCATGCAATGAAATGGGGCCCGCTAGTGATGTCCTTTTTCTTTTTGATTCTCACCATGAACTTTCTCGGTCTATTTCCCATCTTCAGTTATATCAATCATGGTCATGGCGGCACAACAGCTACCGGCAATTTCAACATGACGGCTGCTTTGGCTCTGATAACATTTTTTGCTATCATCATTGCCGGGATATTAGAACATGGTTTTTTTAAACATTGGAAAAACATGGTGCCTGGCAATGTTCCCAAGGCGGTCTTGATCATTCTCATACCCATGGAAATAATGAGCATGTTTGTGCGCCCTTTTGCATTAACAATGCGTCTGGCCGCAAATATGACTGCAGGCCATATCGCTATGCTGGCTATTTTTGCCCCAATCTTTATTTTACATAACGCCTATGTTGGAGTGGCTTCAGTTGCCATGAATGTGGGACTCACTTTCTTAGAAATTATCGTGAGTATCGTTCAGGCTTATGTATTCACATTATTATCGGCTGTATTTATCGGCCAGTCTATCCATCCCCATCATTAATTGACTTTGATCACGATTACCCAAATATATAAACAATCTGACGTACTTGATCCTATTCTGCTTACTCAGTTTAGGGAGTCAAAACATGTAAGTAGTATTACTCAGGTGTGGTCAGAACATACAATCTTAACAAAGGAGTTTTAAAAAATGGAAATGCAATTTGCTTATCTAGGTGCCGCAATCGGTGCTGGTATGGTCGTAATTGGTGCTGGTTTGGGAATTGGAAAATTGGCTGCAGCCGCTGCCGCGGGTATTGCCCGTCAGCCGGAAGCTGCCGACAAAATTACTGGTGCCGTAAATTTGCCCCTGTTCCTGCTTGAAGGTGTTGCCATTATCGGTGAGGTGGTTGCACTTCTTATCGCTCTGAAATAAAAGGCCTGGAAACACTCCTTCGGAGGAACTATGGAAAACCTGCTTAATTTTGACACCGGCTTAATGATCTTGACCTGGATCACCTTTTTAATTGTATTGGTGATTCTGGGAACCAAGGCTTGGAAACCGATGATCAAAGCCCTGGAAGATCGCGAAAACTTTATTCGTGAATCTCTGGAAGAAGCTGAAGCTGCCCGTAAAGAAGCTGACAAGGTCGCTGGTGAATACGAAGCAATGGTAGCAAAGGCCCGGCAGGAAGCCCAGGGGATCGTGGCTGCGGGCAAGGAAACAGCTGAACGGATGAAAACTGAGATCCTCAATGAAGCTAAGGACAAATCTGCCGGTATTCTGAAACAAGCTGAGGTCCAGATCACTGCGGAACGCGATAAAGCCATAGCCGAGATACGTATCCAGATTGTGGACATCTCAATGGCCGCTGCCGAAAAGATCATCGTTAAATCTCTCTCCCGGGAAGATAATGAGCGTCTCATTGAAGATGCCCTCAAGGATTACGGACAGAACTAATGCGCACATCAGCAAAAAGTCGCCAGTATGCCAACCTGCTGCTGAAGATTGCTGAACAGAAGTCTGCCCTGGAACCGGTTTACCGCTCCATGCAAGCTTTCTACACCAGCTATCGAAGGGAGCCGGCACTCAAAGCATTTCTGGCCTCGACCCGGGTGAATACCCCGGAAAAGATCGAATTGCTGGCTAAGGTCTATCCAGACCTGCACTTCATTAATCAAGCCTTCCTGGCTCAGTTGGGTGAAGAGCGGGATATGAAGTTACTCGGCATGATCATAAAAAGCCTGGAGACCGCCTTCTATCAACGCAGTGGCCAGGTCAAGGTGCATGCTGTAAGTACCGACGAACTTTCTGCCGCAACTGTGGAACGCATTAATAATATTGTCCAGTCAGTCACATCCTGGAAAGCTGATTTTACTGCAGAAGTAAATGATGATATCCTGGGTGGTTTAACATTACGAGTTGGTAATACCATTTTGGATGCTTCGTTATCCAGCAAACTCGCTCGGATCAGACAAGCGCTGATCCAGTCCTAAAGGAATACAGGAATATGACAGATATTCGAACAGACGAAATCACAAAATTACTCCAGGAAGAACTGGGTAAACTGGATCTATCCATTGACGTTGCCGAAATTGGTGAGGTCATCATGGTAGGTGACGGTATTGCCCGGGTAAGTGGACTGGAGAATGTTATGGCCTCCGAGCTGATCGAGCTTCCCAACGGTGTTGTGGGTATGGCCATGAACCTTGAAGAAGACGAGGTTGGACTGGTGCTTTTTGGTAATACCAGCCTGGTAAAAGAAGGTGATCAAGCCAAACGTACCGGCAAGGTAGTTTCGGTTGGTGTTGGCACGGCCATCGTTGGCCGGGTGATCAGCCCCATTGGTACTCCCATGGACGGCAAAGGTGAGATCAAAACCGAGCAGATCATGCCTGTGGAGCGGAAGGCCCTGGGCGTTTTAGCTCGTAGCCCCGTGAACCAGCCGCTGCAAACCGGTATCAAAGCGATTGACAGTATGATCCCCATTGGCCGTGGTCAGCGTGAATTGATTATTGGTGACCGTCAGACTGGAAAAACCGCTGTAGCTCTGGATACCATCGTAAACCAGAAATCAACCCACGATCCCAATTCACCAGATGAACCGGTTTACTGCATTTACGTGGCCATTGGCCAGAAAGCGTCAACAGTGGCCCGGGTGGTTGCGGAATTAGAAGCCCAGGGGGCCATGGATTATACGACCATCGTGGCCGCCAATGCTTCTGATCCGGCACCATTACAATTTTTGGCACCCTATACCGGTGCTACCATTGGTGAGTATTTTAGAGACAATGGCCAGCATGCCTTGATTATTTATGATGATCTTTCCAAGCATGCTGTGGCCTATCGTCAGATGTCCCTCTTATTGAGAAGACCGCCGGGTCGTGAAGCTTATCCCGGTGATGTTTTTTATCTTCATAGTCGTCTGCTGGAACGCTCATCCAAACTGAGTGCTGATCTGGGCGGAGGTTCTTTAACTGCCCTGCCCATCATTGAGACTCAGATGGGTGATGTATCTGCCTATATCCCCACCAATGTGATCTCCATTACTGATGGTCAGATCTTCCTCGAGACAGATCTTTTCAATAGTGGACAACGTCCGGCATTGAATGTAGGTATTTCCGTGTCTCGTGTGGGTGGCAATGCCCAGGTGGGAGCCATGAAGAAGGTGGCTGGTGGTATGCGTCTGGATCTGGCTCAGTATCGTGAACTGGCTGCTTTTGCCCAGTTCGGTTCTGACCTTGATGCGGCTACTCAAAAACAATTGACCAGGGGCAAGATTCTGTATGAAATTCTAAAACAGAATCAGTTTGTACCAATGTCCACTGAGAAACAGATCTCCATCTTCTATGCTGCTTCACGTGGGTATTTGGATAAGATCGCCCCTTCAGAGATCAGACGCTTTGAAACAGAGTTTCTGAATTATATGGATGCTACCCAAGCTGACTTGTTGAAGAAGATTGCTACAGAAGGTAAACTTAGTGATGAGATTGATGCAGCTCTCGACAAGACCATTACAGATTTTGTTAAAGGGTTTGCAGCATAGGCTTGGTGGAGAAATAAGTTGAACGGAATAGGCGCAGTAATTTTGTGCGGTAACAAGGCAAAAAACGTAGGAATAGCCATGGCTAAGGTGAGGCTTTTTAACGCAGTTAGCGTGCAAAAGAACAAGCCTGAATGGTCAAACTACTTCTCCGCAAAACCTTATACAGGATCGCTATGGCGAATTTAAAAGACATTCGGAAACGAATCGGAACCATTGAAAGTATCAGGCAGGTTACCCGGGCCATGAAGCTGGTGGCTGCGGCGAAACTGCGCCGGGCTCAGAGCAACATGGAACAGGCCAGACCATACGCTGGTCGGATCAATGGTGTCCTGAAACATTTGTTGCCGGATATCGACCGCAATACACATCAATTACTTACCATGCGTCCGGCGAAGAAGAAAGCCTTTGTGGTCTTTACTTCTGATCGCGGGTTGTGTGGTAGCTTTAACACTAATATTCTCAAACAGGCTCGCACCATTATTGATGCAGTTGGAAAAGATCAAGCTCAACTGATCTGTATTGGTCGCAAAGGTTATGAGTTCTTTAATAAGCGCGGCTATGATGTTGTGGAACATTATGCAGATTTCTGGAATGAGCTTAATTTCAGTCACGCTGTAAAAATGGCTGAGGCTGTTACCAGTCGCTATCTGGCTGGTGAATATGATGATGTTCGGGTAATCTATAATCAATTTAAGAATGTGGCTCAACAGAAGATCGCTGAATTCCACTATCTACCGCTGGTTCTAGAGGAAGATGATGAGGTGATCACTCAGGATTATCTATTTGAGCCTTCTAAGGATGAGGTGGTCACTGCTTTGATCCCCCGTCATTTAAATATACAGATGTGGCGCTTTTTATTGGAGTCAAATGCCTCAGAGCAGGCTGCCCGAATGACCTCCATGGAAGCGGCTACTGAAAATGCTGGAGATCTCATTGATAGACTCCGTCTGGAATACAATAAGGCACGTCAAGCTGCAATTACCACTGAGATCCTGGAAGTTGTGAGTGGTGCCGAAGCTTTAGTGGAATAAGAGGAAGATTCATACGATGGCAAAACAAGGAAAAGTCGTTCAGATCATGGGTGCTGTGGTTGATGTAATGTTTGAAGACGGTCAGCTACCTGAAGTTTTAAATGCGCTTAATATCGAACGTGAAGACGGATTACTGGTGTTGGAAGTTGCTCAACATTTGGGTGAAAATATTGTACGTACGATCGCCATGGACTCAACGGATGGGTTGACCCGTGGTACCAAGGTCACTGATGTCGGCTCTCCCATTACCGTTCCTGTTGGACCGGAAACATTGGGACGCATGTTTGATGTTGTAGGTAATGCCATTGATGGCAAACCTGCACCACAGGGTAAGCGTTTACCCATTCACCGTGATCCTCCCAAACAGGAAGACCTGACCACATCCAGTGAAATCCTGGAAACTGGTATTAAAGTCGTTGATCTGCTGGAACCCTATTCCAAAGGGGGAAAGACGGGTCTTTTTGGTGGTGCTGGTGTTGGCAAGACCGTATTGATCCAGGAACTTATCCGCAACATTGCTACTGAACATGGCGGCTACTCCGTATTCGCCGGTGTTGGTGAGCGTACCCGTGAGGGTAATGATCTCTATTTGGAGATGACTGAATCAGGTGTTATCGAGAAAACAGCTATGGTCTTTGGTCAGATGAACGAACCGCCAGGAGCACGTTTACGCGTAGCTTTGTCAGGCTTGACAATGGCTGAATATTTTCGTGATGTTGAAGGTAAAGATGTGCTACTCTTTGTGGACAATATTTTCCGTTTTACTCAGGCCGGTTCTGAAGTGTCAGCTTTGCTGGGTCGTATGCCCTCTGCTGTAGGTTACCAACCCACACTTTCAACTGAGATGGGTGATCTGCAGGAACGCATCACATCTACCCAAAAGGGGTCTGTAACTTCAGTACAGGCTATCTACGTGCCTGCTGATGATCTGACAGATCCGGCCCCGGCAACTACCTTTGCGCACCTGGATGCAACCACCGTGTTGGAAAGAGGAATTGCTGAGCTGGGTATTTATCCGGCTGTGGATCCATTGTCATCAACTTCTCGGATCCTGGATCCCCGAGTTGTCGGGGATCGTCACTATAATGTGGCTCAGGAAGTAAAAGTAGTGCTTCAGAAGTATAAGGATCTGCAGGATATCATTGCCATTCTTGGTATGGATGAATTGTCGGATGATGACAAGAACACCGTTAACCGGGCGCGACGCATGCAGAAATTTTTCTCACAGCCCTTCTTTGTGGCTGAAGCCTTTACCGGAACTGAAGGGAAATACGTGACCCTGGAAGATTCCATCACTGGCTTCGAGGCCATTCTGGCTGGTGATATGGACAAATATCCTGAGAACGCCTTTATGTATAAAGGTAATATTGATGAAGTAATCGCTGCAGCAAAGAAAATGGGCTAAGACAGTATGGCGGCTCAATTCCAGCTCGAAATCATCACGCCTACTCAAGTCTTTGACGAGGGGGCAGTGGATTACCTCCGTGCACCAGGTGTGGACGGTGCTTTTGGTGTGTTGGCCGGACATACTGCAGCCATAATGGCTTTGGCTGTGGGCGAGATAAAAGTTGTCAAAGGTTCTGCAGAGACCACCTATGCAGCCACTCAGGGGTTTGCTGAGATCACTGAAAATGGTGTCCAATTACTGGTTGAATCAGCCGAACACAAGGCAGATATTGATCTGAAACGCGCACAGGATGCCTATGATCGGGCCATGGACCATCTTAGTCACAAACATGATGAAGCAGTGGATGAAGCACGCGCTGAAATTGCCTTAAAGCGGGCCATAAACCGTCTGAAGGTTGCTGGCAAGTAAGAATCCTAGAGCAAGCTCAATGTCCAGATAAATTCAATGCCTCGGTTTTTCCGAGGCATTTTTCTTGATCTGTTGCCAGAACCAATCGATTGGAACAAGGATGTAGGTTCTTAATTAGTGTCTGTCCATAAACTCAAGCATAAAACCGTTGAAACGGTTGACCGGTTTAAAGGGGTATCAGAAGCCCACGACTTAAGTCGTGGTTTTCCAGATATTTAGGAAAAATGATAACCGTTTTAACGGTTTATTGGAGTGCCTGAAACAGGTACTTTAAAGACAGACACTAATTAGGCAAAATAGGAGTTGATATCCATTATTACATAGGTTCAATTTGCCAGGTATGCTAAGTTCCGTCCCAAAATTACTCAAACTTAAACCCTGGTACATTGCATTATATATCGTTGTCTTGATTGTTTTGACCATCTCTAGCTATATCGAGTATCGTTTCCGTTATCGTGATCTTCTGCAGTTGATCCAGGACCAGGCCGCCATGACTGCAGCGGTGATCGCCCAAAGCGGGAGTGGTCAGGCCTATCTAACTGAAGAACTGAAGCAAGCCTATATCGAGCGTGCCATCGATGTTTTAACTATTTTGAATAAAGTGGATGCTGTAGAAGATCTCGGGACCACCCGTCTTGATGAATTGATCGGCGAGGGTAACATTCTTAAAGTAATTATTTTTGATAAACAGGGACAGGTCGAGCACGCCGTAGTAAAAGATCCTGCCCGCATGAAAACCACCAGCGTGGTTGAAGGACGCTGGGCTCTGAGACACTTACAACCCATCTTTGATAACGAAGCAGACCTGGTCATCGTGGGTGTAGATCAGGAACCAGATCCATCCTATGTTGGTCTAGAACCCCTTCACCGCGATGAGTCCCGTTTTCTGGTTGCCATCGCCAGAGATAGGGGCGGGGCACTTGCCTGTCATCTCTCCGTTAGTGCCGAAGAAGATTTCAAGTATCTCACTGCTATTGAATCAGCTCTGGAAGATCTGTTAAAGGTCAAAGGATTACAGTATCTAAAATTAGCAGTTGATGATCGAGATCCTTATTATGTATCGAAACAAGGTCTGGTGGTAGATGAAAGTTGGACCCGTGAACCACTTGCGGATATCCTGTATCAGGTTTCAAAAGGGGACACCAGTTTTTTGGAAGTGGTTCGACCGGTATTCTTTAACTCGAATATTGGTGAAGTACGGATCGGTTTTAACGCTGAGACTCTCATGAATTTGCGAGGGCAGATCATTATTCAGATCCTGGTCAGGACAACGCTGTTGACTATCCTGGCCTTCGTGACCTTGATCTTTTTGCTAACACGTCAGAATGCCGCTCTGCTTGAGAAAGAGAAAAAACGGATCGAAGCTGAAGTTTACCATCTGGAAAAATTAAATCGGCTCAGGGAAAAGCAAGCAGCTATGGGTGAATTAGCAGCCGGGGTAGCCCATGAGATTAGAAATCCACTAAATGCTATTGGAATTGTCGCTCAACGACTAAAACGCGAATTTGATCCCCACAAGGATGCAGATGATTATCAAACTCTGACCGGCACCATGGTTTCAGAGATAGGTCGAATAAACAACTCACTTCAGGATTTTTTGGAATATACTCGACCGACCCCCCTGCGTTATGCAAGGATCGAACTCAGGGACCTGTATCAGAGAATAGTTGAGCTGTATCAGTCTCAAGCCAGCGAAAAGCAGGTCCGCCTGGAGACCGAGCTACCCCAGATCACCCTTGAAGCAGATGCAGAATATTTACAACAGGCTTTGTCGAACCTGGTCAAGAATGCCATCGAAGCCTGCTCTGCTGGTGGAACGGTTTTGCTTAACGCAGAACTGAAAGGGGCAATGGTCAGGCTGGTTGTCAAAGATTCAGGATCAGGGATCCCCCCAGAGGAATTGAGCCGCATCTTTGATCTATATTATACCACCAAGGATATGGGGACTGGTGTGGGATTGGCCCTGACCCATAAGATCATTGCTGACCATCAGGGAAGCATCGAGGTGCTTAGCAAGGCAGGTGTGGGTAGTACGTTTGAAATTAATTTACCGGTGAGACCATGACGAAACTTCTGATCGTAGACGACGAACAATTACAACGCGACTCCCTGGCAGGATTTCTTGAGAAAATTGGCTATCAGGTGGCCACGGCAGATTCTGCCCAGACCGCTCTGGCTTATATGTATTCAAATCCTGTGGATATCGTACTTTCGGATTATAAAATGCCCTATATGACAGGAGCCGATCTACTTCAGGAAGTTAAGTCCCGGCACCCGGGAGTGATCCTGGTCCTGATCACCGCTTTTGGGACAGTGGATATAGCAGTAAACGCCATGAAGGCCGGTGCCTGGGATTTTCTCACCAAGCCGGTTGATCTGGGCCAGTTGGAGGAGCTCCTCAAGGGTATCGAAGCCCATCTCGAGACCCGAAGCCAGGATCAGGAGCACATCGAACAAGATCCAACAACAGAGTTTGAAGAATTTATTGCTAAAGATCCCGCCATGCTGCAGGTCCTTCACCAGGCCAATCGAGTTGCCGGGAGTCAGGCCACTCTCCTCATCACTGGGGAAACGGGAGTTGGCAAGGAGGTGCTGGCTGATTATATCTACAAACACTCCAAACGCGCCAAACAAGCCATGGTTGCTGTGAATTGTGCTGCCTTACCCAGCCACCTCATCGAGAGTGAACTCTTTGGTCATGAAAAGGGAGCTTTCACCGGGGCTACCTCAGCCCGGGTGGGTCGTTTTGAAGAAGCCCATGAGGGCACGCTCTTCCTGGATGAGATTGGGGATCTGCCCATGGATATGCAGACCAAGTTGCTCAGATTTCTGCAAAGTGGCGAATTTCAACGGATTGGCCAGAACAAGATTCTTAAATCCGATGTGCGTATCCTGGCCGCCACCAATGTTGATCTTGACCATGCTGTGGAGATCGGAGAGTTCCGCGAGGACCTGTATTACCGATTGAATGTCATAAAACTACATATTCCTCCGCTACGAGAGAGACGGGCAGATATAGAGATCCTAGCTGATTTTTTCCTGAACCGCTTCAGCTCTCGTGAGCAGCGTACAGATCTTACGATATCTATTCAAGCTCGTAAACATCTTCATGACTACCATTTTCCAGGCAATGTCCGGGAACTAGGGAATATGATCGAACGGGCTGTCCTACTGTGTTTGGGGAATGAGATCACACCCCAGGACCTGGCATTGCAATCTCCTAAGCGTGGTCAAGCTTCAGGTCATAATCTTAAAGATTCCGTGGTGAACATGGAAGCTGATCTGATCCGCAGCACGCTAATAGAATCGAATGGCAATCAAAGTGAATGTGCCCGTCGCCTGGGAATCAGTGAGCGGGTTCTACGTTACAAACTCCAAAAATACCAGCCTAAGTAAGTAATTAATCACACTAATCCTCTAATCGAGAAGCGACTACCCCAGAATAGTCTCCCTGGAGCATAGCGAAGGGTCGCATGGACTAACCATGATTCTATCCACGAGGATCAAGATTCTTCGTTTCACTCAGAAAGACAATTAAGCACATTTCTCGACAATTATGTCGAGAATCGCTTGGTTTGTCGAGTCAGTATTAATAATTGGCTTTCACAATTGTCTGTGTTGGCAGCTATAAACCTCATAAAAACAGCATCTAATATAGTGAACTAATAAACCCTGATAAAACTGGCATAGCAATTGGACTATAGGGGGCAGCTTTTAAACAACATGACAATAACAAAAAGGAGACATGAAATGAAAAAGCAACTCTTAACCGCCATGATAATGCTCGCAACAGTCAGTATGTTTGCGATTGCCAGTCCTGTTTATGCCCAGGCTGGAGGCCAGTGGGGTAATGGGCCAGGCGAATTCATCGATGAAGATGGTGATGGCTTCAACGACCTGGCACCAGATGCTGATGGTGATGGTATCCCCAATTATGCCGATGACGATTATATGCCCCCACAGGATGGCAGCGGAGCGGGTTATGGCGGCAACAGCGGTAGTGGCAATGGCCCTGGTTCTGGTAACGGTAATGGTCCTAGGAACGGAAACGGACCTGGAAATGGTATGGGTCATGGCGCTGGCACCGGTGATGGCGATTGTATCACTGATCCTGTACCAGTCTCGAATAGTGGAAAAGTACTCCTCGCACGTTAGTTGAGTGACATAAGTAGGGGAGGATCTATTTCCTCCCCCGCTGATCTTACAAGGAATCCCATCGTGAATAAAGAATTGAGAAGAGCAGAGATAGCAGCCCGCCTCAAGGCTAGCTTTTGTTCATCAGAAGCCAGTGAAGAATTAAAGTTGTTTACTCGTATTATGCATGAAGTATACTACTGGCAGAAAGAAGATGGTCCAATTGTGACCCTAGATTCAACACCAGCCGTTAGCCAATTAACTGAGGAAGTAAATGACTGATGAATGCTCTGAAATTCATAATTCGAATTCTGATCGTCAGTCAGATGGTGCTGGGATTCGGAGCTATTTCCGCCCAGGATATCTATTATGACTTGAGCACAACAACTGGATCTGCTGAATTTTTATTGGGAAGCCGATTGGTGGAAAATGCTTCTTACGCCAGCTCCCTATTAACACTTAGCTCAGTCTTGTCAGATTATTCCAGAGCCTATCTGGATATCTCTCATTCGCAAGTCTATCCCTTCGAAGAATATTCCTCCACCCAGGGCGAGCTTGGTATCCAATTGCGCTATCTGGCGATTAAAAATAATCAGTTTTTTGCTGGAGTGCAGATATTTTCAAATCGCTACGAGGACAGTTATAGCTATTATAATAGTTCAGGATCAGGACTTTATTTGAAGTGGAAATACTATTTTAAAGCAGGTCAACTGATCACCACCGGATATGATCTTGAGCTAAAAAAATATGCTGAAGTAGCCGAAGCTTCAAATACGGAACATGCGGTTTATGCAGCTTACAATCATTCATTTAAGACAAAGACATCACTCTTATTGAACTCTACATTTGCTGTCCAGGATTTTTGGTCACAAAGTACCACGACTGGTCGGGGGCGAAATATTACTACAGTAGAAGTTAGTGATATTCCCAGTAACAGCCTGGTAACCGCCAAGATCAGAGTCAGCCAATCTCTGGGACCCAAGCTGGGGCTTACTATCTGGTTGGAGTCACAGAGCCTGCTAAATAACATTGCTGATCCACTTAGTCTTCAGGATGGTCTGGAAAATCCTTTCAATGATCGCTTCCGTTGGGAAGGACCTTCATCTTCAGTGAGGATACTTTATCGATTAGATCCCAATAATAGTTTTAAGATCACCCACTCATATCTAAATAAATTCTATCTGGATGTACCGGTCTATCTGTTTGATTTTCAGGCGATGGATTACGAGTTAGTAGAGAATGAACTGGGCGGATTCGACATGGTGAATCTGGGATATGACCGTGAGGATAAACGAAATAGCTTTCAAATACAATGGAGTAGGGCCTGGATGGTGACCCGGCATGCCTGGCTGGCTGATCTTGAGCTGGTCCTAGGGGCTGGTTGGATCCAAAACCAATCAAATGACCCGCTCTACGATTACGAAAGTTTTAACTATAGTATTGGTCTGAATTTTAATAATTAAGAAAGGGGAAAGACATGAAACTAAGAATTTTCCTGTTAATCATGATGACAACATCCATGCTTTTTGCACAAGGCCGCCGTGGGGGTGGACGGATGATGACCTGGGATGAAAGTTTGAATCTGACGACTGAACAGATGCAGCAGATCACCGAGCTCCGTGAGACCATGCAGCCGGCTATGATGGAGATCCGTCAGAATTCAAGGAACCTGGAACTTGAACTCAGACAATTGATTAGCAGCGGCGATCCAGATGCTGACAGAGTCGCTGAGCTGGAAGCCGCAATTACAGAGTATTCTGTAGCCATTGATGCCATCATGGCTGGTCATCGAGATCAGATTCGCTCTTTACTCACTGAAGACCAACAGATGATCTTTGATCAACATAGTTTTGGGCCGGGAGATCGACAGGACAATCGCCGAGGGAATCGTATGGGCGGCAACTCCAACGGTCGCCGGGGCGGTCGAACTGGGAGCGGTCGCTGGTAGAGACTTATTATCGTTGTCCCTATTAATGGGGACTTCCTCCCTGTATCAGTGCCCCGGATTATTTCGGGGCATTTGATTTGGTCTAGTACCCAGTCAAGTCTGGAATTGGGGGTAAGTCGCAGTAATTTTAGTTGGTATCAAGGCGAATAATTCCATCATAGCACTCGCCATGGTGGGATTATTCAACGCAGATAATAAACCGACCCATATTATTCGTACGTTCCATGTTCTGGTACCCTGTGACCTCAAGCAGTATATCCCTCGACTCCGCTCGGGATGACGAACATTGGTTCATACGGCTAACCGGGGCCAGTTTAATAGCGACTAAAAGAGTAAGACTTGGCCCCGAAAGTCTAGGCTTGACTCGACGCTAAGGTTTTGCGACTCGCTGGATCCAATCAGTACTGATGGCACCAAACACCCCGAAACCACCCTCTACACCATAAGCGTTGCCAATCCCACCTTCGCCAATGAGGAAGTTGGAGATCTCAGCCACATCGTTACTGGCAGCTAAAAAGTATTTATAATAATTTTCATCCAGATAGCTGAG
>JAJRSW010000040.1 GCA_024278595.1 Fidelibacterota bacterium
CTTTTTGGATGAGATCGGTGACCTGCAGGAAGCGCTTCAGGCAAAGTTATTGAGAGTATTACAGGAACAGGAAATTGAACGATTGGGGGATGACCGCACGATCAAGGTGGATGTGAGGATCATTGCAGCTACAAATAAGGACTTGATGCAGCTGGTAGCAGCGGGGAAATTCAGAGAAGATCTTTACTATCGGCTGAATGTGATCCCCATTACGATTCCACCTCTGCGCGAAAGAATTGACGATATCCCCTTTTTGGTCACCCATTTTCTAGGGAAATATGCTTCCGGAAGACATTTGATCGTTCACCCAGATGTCCTTTCTGCCCTGGAACATTATCCTTGGCCAGGTAACGTGAGAGAATTGGAGAATCTGGTCCAACGAGTGACAACCCTGGCGCGTGGTGAAGAAATTACTTTGACTGACTTGCCGAGCCAGTTTAAGGCTGAAGAAACCAGAGCGGGTGTGCTCAGCTTTCAGATCCCGGCAGAGGGGCTACCACTGAACATCGTGGAGGAACAACTTATTCGTCAGACACTTGCTAAAGTAGACGGGAACCAATCCCAAGCTGCCAGATTATTGCAGATTCCCAGACATGTACTGATCTATCGCTTAAAGAAATTAGGAATTGAGTCCTGATCTCGTTCAAGCTCCCAGCCATTCACAATTAGGATTGATATTTGTCTTTCTGAGGAAGGCCGGCATGTCCCGGCATAGCTGAAAGCGACGCTGGCAGGACGTGCTCGAAGGATATTCACACACGCTTCGAGTTCCGGCTTCGCCGCCTCAGCGGGACACGGGGGCTTCAGTTTAAATAATAATAATATAGTTGTAGAATATTCTACAACCCACTTCTGGACTTGTCGAATAATAAACACATTCTGCATATATCCTCACATTGCAAGCGTATTTAGGTCGGATATAACACCAATAATAACATTATGATGAAGCATCCTTGTTGCTTGCTTAACCCTTATGGCATGCAAATTGGCAATAGAGGGGCATGAAAAGTTTGAGAAACAGTGTCCAGGGAAAATGGAACAGATTTGTTCCCGCTCTATTTTGGGTCTTCGCTATCGTAGGGTTCATCGGTACAATTCTGTTCTTTCCTCTGGATCTAGCCAATAACGCGACCTGTCTCTATGAAGTAATCAACCAGGGGGGCCAGCCGGTTCCGGTTGATTTAGTTCAAGCTGTTCATGGTGCCGTCCCCACCAAAGGCGCCAGCGAACTTTCAGCTGAAGAATTGACCATGCGGGTAAATTTTATCCGTCTGCATAATTATATGGATGGCTACCTGCTTTGGTGGTGGGGAAGTATGGGGCTGTTGATTATTGGAATAACAAAATTATACAGAAGACGGGTGCTCCGAAAGCAATCAGAATCCGTTTCACATAATCCTAAAATGGGGAATCAGATCTAAATGGAATTAAAACGAATTGTGCTCCTGTTGAGTGCTTCAAGCTTAATATTTGCCCAGAGTGTTGCCACTGAAACTCTTGAACTGGAAAACCTGCTTAAAGAAGGTTTGGCCAACAATCCACAACGAAAAGCATTGTATGAAGACATTAATGCTGCAGAAACCAGGATCTCTCAAGCCAGTGCTTTACCGGATCCGGTTTTATCAGTAAATATATTAAATTTGCCCATCAGCAATCTGGGGTTTGATCAGGAGCCCATGACTGGAAAACAAGTGGTATTCAAACAAGGGATCCCTTTTCCTGGTAAACTGAGGCTTAAAGCGCAAATCACTGAAGTTGGGGTTTCGCTTTCAAAAGATCAGTATGCTGAAGCTACCAACGCCCTGATTCGAGGTATTAGTAATACTTACTATGATCTGCTCTTTATTGATGCGGCCATTTCCACCATCGATAAGAATCAACAGCTACTGCGTGAGTTTCTGAAGGTAGCAGAGCAGAAATACGCTGTGGGCAAGGGACTTCAGCAGGATGTATTAAAAGCTCAGGTTGAACTTTCGCTTATGACTGAACGGATCATCAATCTACGGCAGAAGCGGGAAAAACTTGAAGCAGCGCTCAATTTTCTATTAAACCGACCTGCTGAACAAGAGGTTGGCGCCTTAACTCAGCCCCTCTTTACAGCACGTTCTCTCTCATACAAGGAGCTAAAGGATTTGGCTCTTGATAATAGACCTTTGTTGAAACTCTGGGGAAATCGATTAGCACAAAATGAGCGCAGGATTGACCTTGCGCGGAAAAATTTACTGCCGGATTTTGCTGTTACGGCTGCCTACACGCAGAGATCAATTCTACAGAACGGTCAGGGGGGGGCAGATTTCCTGACAACAGGCATCAGCCTAAATCTGCCTATCTATGCCCGGAGCAAACAAAAACAGCAGGTCAATGAGCAAAGAATTATCAGGAGAAGTCTGGAGGAACGCCGGGAAAGTGTTCAGAAGACGGTGGAGCGTGATATTGATAACGCCCTGACTGAGATGAACAAAACAGCTAAGCTGGTGGAGCTTTACCGTAGTGGAATCGTACCACAGGCAGGTCAATCACTGGAATCCTCTCTCACAGGCTATCAAACAGATAAAGTAGACTTCCTAACACTTATCAGCAGTCAAATGACCCTGCTCAATCTTGAGCTTGAGTATGTCAGACTGATCAGTACCTATCATAAAAATATAACCGATCTGGAATTCATTATCGGCACCAGCCTGCCGGTGAATTGATCAAGTAACGAAGAGGGGAACACACCATGTTTCGGAGAATAAAAATGAGAATAGCGACGAAGGTAATCCTAGTCATATTGAGCATAAGCCTGGCACTTTTTATCAGTAGCTGTGGGACAGCCAATTCGGAGGATTCCCACACCAATAAAGATGCCAACGTAGAATTGTACACCTGTGGTATGCACCCGGATGTCATTTTAGAAGGCCCTGGACAATGTCCCCTCTGCGGGATGAACTTAACGCGCTTGAATGTTGGTGGGCCTTCAGCTATAGTAAAGCCAAGTGGAGCGCGCAAGATTCTATACTGGCAGGCACCCATGAATCCGGAAGAAATCTATGATGCCCCTGGCAAGTCCAATATGGGCATGGATCTGGTTCCGGTCTATGATGATCAGGTGAGCACTGGTAGTCAGGTCTCAATAGATCCCGGTACGATCCAGAATATGGGAGTTCGTACAGCCCTAGTGCAAAAAAGAGATTTTAGTCGAGACATACGAGCCTTGGGTAAAATTGATTATAATGAAGAAAATATTTACGAAGTATCGTCAAAAATCTCCGGTTGGATCGAGAAGCTCAATGTAGACTATACTGGAAAACCGGTTCGCAAAGGGCAGGCTTTACTTGAGCTCTATTCTCCCGATCTGGTCACCACTCAGCAGGAATATCTGCTGGCCTTGAAGAATAAAGAATTGATCAGCGAATCCAGTTTCGCCAGCATTCGTGAAGGCGCTGAATCATTGCTGGCCTCAACCCGCCAACGACTTGAATATTGGGATATTCCCGAATCTGAGATCAAAAGGCTGGAGGAGGAGGGTGTGGTCAGCAAGACCATCACGTTTGAATCACCAGCCAATGGCGTGGTCATTCATAAAAATGCAGTAGAAGGTAAACATGTTAAAGCCGGTATGTCCCTTTACCGAATTGCCGACTTGTCCACGGTCTGGGTCTTTGCCAGTCTCTATGACAGTGAGGTTCCCTGGGTCCAGGTGGGGCAGACTGCCGAAATGGAACTTTCTTATGCACCCGGCAAAGTACTTAAAGGTCGAGTTGCCTATATCTATCCCTACCTGAACGAAAAAGCGCGGGATGTAAAAGTGCGTCTGGAGTTTCCTAACCCGAATTTAATGTTGAAACCAGGCATGTACACCAATGTACGGATCAACACCAGTGCTATTCCCAATGCAATTGTCATCCCTGCAGAGGCTGTCATTCGCTCTGGTGAACGTAACCTGACCTTTGTCGCTTTGGGAGATGGACGCTTCGAACCTCGTCAAATTCGTATTGGCGAAGAAGGAGATAACGGGGAAGTGTTGGTATTGGCCGGTCTTCAGGAGGGGGAAGAGATCGTTATTTCCGCTCAATTCCTGTTGGATAGTGAAAGTCGACTCCAGGAGGCGATTCAGAAGATGTTAAAGGAGAAAGAGTTGGCCAGGTCAGGTCAGGCTCCCGCTAACCCGGAAATGGAATCAATGGATATGGAAAGTACCAGCAGTGATGCCGGGCAATCCAAACCATCCACAGAAGCCATGGAACATGATCATACATCCATGTAGATCATGGGCCAGAACAATAATCTTTTAACTGAAACACGATGAGCAAGAATAATAGAGAATACTTATGCTAGAAAAAATAATAGAAGCTTCCGTCAACAATCGATTTCTGGTGATCATTTTCACGGCACTGATCGCATTGGCCGGAATCTACGCCTTATTGAACACCCCCATCGATGCTATTCCTGATCTTAGTGATGTACAAGTCATCATTTTTACTGAATTTCCGGGGCAGGCTCCCCAGGTCGTGGAAGACCAGGTTACCTATCCCTTAACGACTGCCATGCTGGCAGTACCCTACGCCAAGGTGGTCCGGGGGTACTCCTTTTTCGGATTATCGTTTGTCTATATCATTTTTGAGGATAATACGGATCTTTACTGGGCCCGGAGTCGGGTTCTGGAGTATTTGAACACCATTTCCAATCGACTTCCTCAAGGAGTTTCACCGACTTTAGGACCAGATGCCACAGGCGTGGGCTGGGTCTATGAATATGTCCTGGATGGTGGCGATGAATATGATCTCCAACAACTTCGATCGATCCAGGATTGGTATCTCCGCTATGAACTAACCGGTGTACCTGGTGTGGCTGAAGTAGCCAGTATTGGTGGTTATGTGAAACAATATCAGGTTGAGATCGATCCTAATAAGTTACTGGCATACAATATTCCCATCCAGAAGGTCAAAATGGCCATCCAGCGCAGTAATAACGATGTGGGTGGTAAACTGATCGAGATGGGTGAGACCGAGTTCATGGTTCGAGGATTGGGATATATAAAAAGTATCGCTGATATCGAACAGATTGCGCTGGGCGTTGATGCCAACGGAACCCCTATTCTGATCAAGCAAATTGCCCATGTAAATATTGGACCCGAGTTGCGGCGAGGTATTGCCGATTGGAATGGAGAGGGCGAAACCGTAGGTGGTGTTATTATCATGCGTTCCGGTGAAAATGCACTCAAAACCATTGAATTGGTGAAAACCAAACTGGAAGAACTAAAAAAGGGACTTCCTGAAGGTGTGACTATCAAAACGGCTTATGATCGTTCCGGTCTGATCACCAGGGCGATTGATAATTTAACGCTTAAGCTGCTGGAGGAATTGGGCGTCGTCGCCCTGGTCAGCATCCTGTTTCTGCTCCACTTTCGCAGTGCTCTTGTGGCGCTATTCACGCTGCCAATGGGTATTCTCGTTTCTTTCCTGATCATGTATTATCAGGGGATCAATGCCAATATTATGTCGCTTGGTGGGATTGCGATTGCCGTTGGAGCTATGGTTGATGCGGCCATTGTGATGATCGAAAATGCGCACAAACACATTGAAAGGGACAAAGGTAAAAAAGATCACTGGCAGATCATCATTGATTCATCAAAAGAAGTTGGGCCGGCCTTATTTTACTCATTGCTCATCATCACAGTATCGTTTCTGCCGGTATTTACCCTGGAAGCCCAGGAAGGTCGCCTGTTCAAGCCACTGGCCTTTACCAAAACATACGCCATGGGTGCCTCAGCCTTTATGGCCATCACAATTGTACCAATCCTTATGGGGTATTTCGTCCGGGGGAAAATCCTCTCAGAAGCGAAAAACCCCCTGAGTCGTATATTGAAAAAAATCTACCAACCCATTATTCATGTCGTGCTGCGTTTCAAGTGGGCTACCATTATGATTGCACTGTTTATTATGGCAGTTACTGTCATTCCGCTGGGCAAGATCGGCTCAGAGTTTATGCCGCCCCTTAATGAAGGTGACCTGTTGTACATGCCTACAACCGATCCTGGTATCAGTATTACCAAAGCCAAGGAACTGCTGCAGCAGACGGATCGCATTATTAAGAGCTTTCCTGAAGTACACCACGTATTTGGGAAGATCGGTCGCGCTGAAACTGCCACAGATCCAGCGCCGCTCTCCATGATCGAAACGACCATCATGCTCAACCCTGAAGATACCTGGCGCGAAGGCCTAACTATTGAGAAACTGATCCAGGAGCTGGATGCAGCCATTCAATTCCCTGGGTTAACCAATGCCTGGACCATGCCCATCAAAACTCGTATAGATATGCTTTCAACCGGTATCAAGACACCGGTGGGGATCAAAATCATGGGTCCGGATCTGCAAGTCCTTTCTGATTTGGGACAGGAGATTGCGGCCGTCATCAAAGACGTGGAGGGGACTTTAAGTGTCTTCCCGGACAAAACGGTAGGTGGTAATTTCCTTGATTTTGATATCAAACGCGAAGAGATCGCCCGCTACGGTCTAACTGTGGGTGATGTTCAGGATGTAATCATGACGGCCATTGGTGGCATGAATGTGGCCTATACCGTGGAAGGGCTGGAACGTTATCCTATCAATGTCCGCTACAGTCGTGAATTAAGAGACAATATTGGGGCCTTAAAACGCGTTCTGGTTCCGACACCATCAGGGGCTCAGATTCCTTTGGATTATCTGACTGAAATCAAGATCACCAAAGGACCTCCGGTAATCAAGAGTGAAAACGCTCGCCAAACTGCCTGGCTCTATGTGGATCTGCGCGGGATTGATGTGGGCACCTATGTCAAGAATGCCAAACTGGTAGTGGACGCCAATATTGATTTTCCTGAAGGTTATAGCTTGGTCTGGTCCGGGCAGTATGAGTATATGGAAAGAGCCTCCAAACGCTTGAAGATCGTGATACCCATTACCCTGGTGATCATCTTTCTCCTGTTGTTCTTCAATTTCAAGAACTTTGCTGAAAGTGCCATTGTCATGGCTTCCCTGCCCTTCGCCCTGGTGGGTGGGATCTGGTTCATGTACTTCCTGGACTATAACTTCAGCGTGGCTGTAGGGGTTGGATTTATTGCCCTGGCCGGTCTGGCAGCAGAAACAGGTGTGGTCATGCTGGTCTATCTGGATAATGTTTATAATGATAGAATTAAAAGTGGCACCATGCGTAGTCTCTCTGATCTCTATGACACCGTTGTTGTAGGCGCCGTAGATCGTGTGCGACCCAAGCTCATGACAGTTACTACAACCATGTTTGGCTTGGTTCCCATTCTATGGGGTACTGAGGCCGGATCTCAGACCATGAAGCGTATCGCTGCTCCCATGGTGGGAGGGATGGTATCCTCAACAGTCCTGACACTGGTCGTGATTCCCGCAATCTATTATCTATGGAAAACCAAAGCAGTCAAGAAGCTGGTATTGGAAATGGATAAAGGGGCTGACCCGGAACCGGTGGAAGTTATTGCTGAAATCATTCCTGACGAGTCAATCGATGAAATCGAACTGACAGGTTCAGATACTGATCCTCAACCCAAAACTTGACGGAGATTATTATGAAAGAAGTCAAAGCATTTATCCGTAGTGACAAGGCCGATGAGGTGATCATCGCCTTGAAAGAACTTGGAGTATTGAACTTGACCGCGACTGACGTCAAGGGGATTGGTCAGAGTCTGGCGGCTGAAGATGATTCAAAATATTCGGTGAATCTCATTCAGAAATACTCAAAGATCGCCAAACTTGAAATTGTTTGTCGCGCTGTGGATACTGCCAATATTGTTGAAGTATTACAAAAAGCTGCGTATACCGGACAGCAGGGGGATGGCATGATATACGTGGTTCCTGTGGAAACAGCTATAAAAATAAGAACTGGAGCATATGGGGGAGCGGCGTTGTAATTCCCCCGACAATCGTCCTTCCCCGCTCCTTTTTCCCTGCTCTCCGCCGGGGTACGAAGCTGAGCTCATAGTTACACCAGCAGGAATTGACCTGAATATGACCAAATGTCTGGTGGCTGAATATTTTCAGCAGTCTGACGCCCAGGATTTGTGTGTGAGGGTCTGGTGTAATCAGGACTTTGCGCTGGCAGAGATGTGGGGTGCTAAACTTGAACGCACGACAACCCTGGCCGAAGGATGCACCCGCTGTGATTTCAGGTTTATGATTACACCCTGAATTGATTAGCACCTTATCCATTTCATTGTTAACCTAATTCGATACTTAATCACCCAGCAATTGTATTCGTTTTAACCAGATATTGGAGGAAGAAATTCTACTATGGACAGGAAAGAATTTTTAAAATACGGTGCTATGGGAGTTTTCGGTATGACCATGCTTCCAGCAAATCTATTTGCGCAGCAGACCAAGACAGCCAATAAAAGCCTTTTCCCGGCCGCTCTGCCATTTTCAACCAAAGGTGAGTGGAAGGAATTCGAAATCAGCATCGGAATTACGGAACAGACCCTGGCACCGGCAATGAAGATTCACACCCTGGCCTTTAATGACATGGTCCCTGGTCCGGAGATCAGAGTCAAGCAAGGCGACAAAGTCAGAGTAATATTCAAGAACAATACCGACTTGAACCATACTATTCATTGGCATGGGATATACGTGCCCTGGCGGATGGATGGTGTGCCCTATGTTACCCAAATGCCAGTGATGCCCGGCCAGGAATTCGTCTATGAATTTACTGCAGAACCCTACGGTACACATTTTTATCACTGCCACTGGGGTACTCTTTTGCATATGCAGTCCGGCATGTTTGGGAGTGTCATAATCGAGAGTGATGATGATCCAATTAAAAAAGCCTTCCCCTATGAGCGGGAATACACACTTATTTATTCAGCCCATGACGTCAACTATATTCGAAATGAGCTGAATTCAATGCTGGAGAGAATGAAGGAACGCTCTTTCCTCATGAAAAATGGCAGGTTTAGCGCAGAAAGGTTTAATCTGTTCAACACCAAAGAGGAGTTGCTTGAATCAATCAATAATGGATACCAGCCGCCCTATTTGACAAATCAGCGGACATCTGCAGAATTACCGATCCCCAACTGGTTTACAGTGAACGGAAAATCTTATCCATCCACCCCCTATTTGTTTATCAAAACCGGTGAGAATATTAGAATCAGGTTGATCAATGCCGGTACTGAAAATCATCATCTCCACCTGCACGGCCATGATTTCTGGATGGTTTGTGATGATGGTGTGCCCTTACCTCAACCCTGGCAGAGGAATACAGTCTCGTTAAGTCCGGGCAAGACCTATGATATCATCGTTGAGGGGAATAACAGAGGTATCTGGACCTTTCACGATCACGATACTCGCCGGGTAACCAATAATGGATTGTATCCCGGAGGGAATTTACTGGCTCTGGTATATGAAGATCTGCCCAAAAAAGAAAGAATGGTGGGTGGTATGAGTAATATGAAGATGCAGGGCGAAATGAACCTGTTGCCCAAAATTGCCTTAGACGAATAAAGCGAGAGAACCATGAGAAAAATAAATCTAATACTCATTCTTTTGGCGTCAGTAGTATTTGCTCAAGCGCAGGTTTTGCCTGAGATTGAGCTGGGGGCAAAAGGTGTTATGTCTGGAAACTTTGAAAATAATAATACCATCGCCTCCTCAGCAGTCAGCGATTTTTCGGATAGTCAATTATTGCTGGGTTTTAGACAAAAACTGTACAATAACTGGCGTTCACAAATGGTCTTTGGGATGCAGTTCCCTGATGCTGATTCTGATCTTGGACAAGTGTTTTATAATCACGTCTTTTTGAAACTCGAAAACCAGAAAAACATTTTTAAAATAGGCCGGTCAACCACGCAAACTATTTTAAATGAGTTTCCTACTCTGCGAGATGATGATGCCTTGCTCTTCAATTATGCACTCAATCCCTTTGCGGATGGTACCAATACCCAGGACAATCAATACGGCAATGTGATTGAGTACACGCATGTCCATAATCAGCGCTACTGGTTAACATTTCACGGTGAAAACTTTACCAACCTGTCCGAACCGAATAACTTCGATTTAAATGCCTATGGCGGGTCTTTCTTGTATAGCGTGCCGGAAAGTCAAAGATGGGATAGAGCTATCATCCAAAGACTTGGTGTCAGCTATAATAATTATGTTGATGAGCAAACAAACACTACGGGGTCTGATGACTTATTGAGCAATATTCTTGGGACGGTAACGCTAAACCTCAGACCTGATCCGGTGCATTTTATTGATTTGAAAATCCAGGGAATCTACAATCAAGGCTCCAACACAGTAGACCGTATGAGCACTTATTCTGAATATGTGAGAATGCCATCAATTTCGACTTTCGGGACCATCAGATACATTTACCGGAAACTTGAAAGACCGTTCCTCCAAACATCTCTAGGGTTCGGCTACAAAACATTTGTCAACCTGAATGAAAGTGAGCAGCTGATTGGAATCGCAAATGTATTTTATCGAATTGGTGACAACTTTGATATGGGTTTTCAGTACCGCTACCTGAGCAACCGGGGGCAGACCGAGCTTTTATTCGGCCAAACAGAGCATAAAATTCAACTCGCTCTGATTTATTCAGTTAGTCAACTCTTTAATAACCAGTTCGATACTCGCAATTCAATTCTTAATCTGGAACATAAATATCTTGAATAGAATCAATTCTTACGTGCAGCAGATCTCCGGTTCAAAAAGCTGATACCGGTCCATATGCAAAACCACACGGACTGTATTGCCTGCGCTGCAGAAGAAATGATCTGCCTGCCTGATACCAAGCTCCCACGCGTAGTCATTGTTGGTGGAGGGTTTGCCGGACTGGCGCTGGTCGATGGCTTGAAAGATCAGCCTGTCCAGGTCGTTTTGATTGACCGCAACAACTTCCATCAATTTCAACCCTTATTGTATCAGGTTGCTACCAGTGGCTTGGAACCCGACAGTATCTTATTCCCGTTCAGAAAACAAATATCCGGCTACAAAAACGTCATTTTCCGGATGGCGGATGTGACTGAAATTCAGCCTGCCAGTAAGACCATCATAACCGATAAAGGCAGCTTGAATTATGACTACCTGGTGGTGGCTACTGGTACCACCAATAATTATTTTGGGATGAATCAGATTGAGCAGCAAAGCCTGGGATTGAAGGATATTCGCGAAGCCCTGGATATTCGGCACAAAATGCTTCAAAATCTTGAGCAGGCTGCCATCACATGTGATCAACAGGAACAAGATGCTTTAACGAATTTCGTGATCGTTGGTGGTGGACCTGCCGGTGTGGAAATGGCTGGAGCGCTAGCTGAATTTTGCAAATATATCCTGCCCAAAGACTATCCTGAATATCCATCCTCCATGATGAAGATCTATCTGATCGAGGCATCAAACCAAATCCTCCCGGTGTTGTCTGAGAAAGCATCAGCTAAAGCTTTGACATATTTACAAGAGCTTCATGTGGAAGTGGTCTTAAATGAATCTGTTATCGGCTATGATGGTACTGTGGTCCAGACCCAAAGCCAGCGAGAGCTCTTGGCGAAGAATCTGATATGGACAGCCGGGGTCAAGGCCCAGTATCCCGCAGGTCTGACCACTCAGGATACCGTTACAAGAGGGAACCGGATCAAAGTTAATGAATTTCTGCAGGTAGCCGGATTTGACAAGGTATTCGCCCTGGGTGACATGGCGGCCGTGATAGCTGATGACACTCTTTTCGGGCATCCCCAGGTTGCCCAGCCGGCGATCCAGCAGGGAAGATACCTGGCCCGGATGTTGGTGAATATGATTCAGAAGAGACCAGTAGAGCCATTTAAATACCGCGATAAAGGGTCGCTAGCCACGGTTGGCAAACGGAAAGCAGTCGCCGATATTGGCCGATTCAGTTTTGCTGGATACCTGGCCTGGCTGTTGTGGTCCATGGTGCATATCATGTCAATCAGTGGCTTCAGAAACCGCATTCTGGTAGGCATCAACTGGATCATGAGTTATTTCAGTTACGAAAAAAGCAACCGCTTGATCATTAGAAGCTTCGGCAAGCACCCGGATTAAGCGTGCTGATGCAACCAGCAATGATCTGTTTTATACCATATTCAGTTCATAATTGTCCATAAATCCTGCATCTTTTCCAGTTATACTGCACTTAAAATCCTCACCATAGCTATACTTCGACAAGCTCAGCACAGGACGCTATGCTTCATATTTAAAGTTTGACGGTCTCGTAAAAAGTCCCTCTCGCAGAGGTGATGAAGCTCAGCTAAAATTATTGATCAACTCGTACAGATCCTGAGTAGTGTATAATATTTGGGACATCTTGAATTGCATGTTGTTAAGCCTATATTGAAGACATAACCAGAAACACTCATTCCCATGGATCTTTTAAGATGAGAACATGATGTCATGATGCGGTTATTACAGAACAGGGGAATCATGCAGCACCTTAAAACACTATTGCAAACGTTTGTCAGCTTTACCATGCTAATTCAATTCGTTTACTCTACCGAACCAGTGAATCTCAGGATTGACGATCCGGCTCCAACGTTCTTCCTGCGCACCCTGACAGGTGAGAACTTCTTCCTGAGTAAGAAGATTAAAGCAGATAGCCCCATTATCCTGGCGTTTTATGCTACATGGTGTATCCCCTGCCGCCAGGAGATCCCGGCTCTGGAAAAGATGATGACCGACCCCGCACTCGGGGATGTACGCTTATTCTATGTGAATGTGGGCGGGTTAATGGCTGCCGATGAAGCCGGAGATGTAGTCAAGCAGCGGGAGGAGACTGAGCAGGTTAGCAAACATAAAGAACGTTTTAAAATGACCCACCCCATTCTCATGGACCGCTATGCACTGACAGCCCGGAAGTTCAGCGCGGAGAGTTTACCCACTCTGGTTGTGATAGGCGGGGGTGGAAACATAAAATATGTGCATCACGGTTATCGCCCGGGGGATGAAAAAAATATCGAAAGGGTTATACGGGAGATAGGTTCCCCTGAATAAACCCATGGATTTCCCGGTATCACGGGCAACGAATGGCAAACCACGATTTCAATCTTGGGGAATTTCGCAGGGAAACGAGCCTCATCCGTACCAAATAACCAGGCTAATTAGATATTGTATATCTAATTAGCAAAAGATATCTTAACGCATGATTCCAAGAGACCTGCGCAGTGAATTGCTGCAGTCCGCTTCAGAAATGCCCGTTGTTTCCATCAACGGACCGCGCCAGTCCGGGAAAACAACTCTAGTGAAAGCGACTTTCCCCGATTTCGATTACCTGAATCTTGAAAATCATGATACCCAACTATTTGCCCGGGAAGATCCGCGGGGCCTGCTCGCTCAGTACGCACGGGGCGTTATCATTGATGAAGCTCAAAATGCTCCGGAATTGTTCTCCTACCTGCAGGTGCAGGTGGACCAGGAAAAGAGCAGCGGACCTTATATCCTTACCGGTTCTCAGAATTTTCTGCTACACGAAAAAATCAGTCAGACCCTGGCCGGTCGCGTAGCCCTGCAGGTTCTGTTACCTCTTTCAATGGCAGAACTGAGTTCTACGGCCTACGCGGAATCACATTATGAAACCTATTTATACAAGGGGTTTTATCCCCGTATCTACGACCGGAATCTGGATCCGGGGGAATGGCTGGCTTCCTACATTCAGACCTATGTGGAACGCGATGTTCGTAAAATGGTGAACATAGGAGATCTTAGCCAATTCCAGGCTTTTATCCGGCTCTGTGCCGGCCGGATTGGACAATTGCTTAATTTATCCAGCCTGGGTAACGAGCTCGGAGTTTCCTATCAGACCATTAAGCGCTGGATCAGTGTGCTGGAAGCCAGCTATATTATTTTTCGGTTGCCACCTTATTACAAAAGCTTTAACAAGCGGGTCCTGAAAACAACGAAACTATACTTTTATGATCCGGGGTTGGCGGCTTTTCTCCTGGGGATTCACTCGGCAGACCAGGTCCAAAATCATTATTTGAAAGGTGAGCTCTTTGAGGGGCTGATTATTTCCGAAATCAAAAAACAGTTGTTTCAGCATGGCCAGGCGGCCTCAATCTACTATTGGCGGGATCGTAGTGGGCATGAAGTGGATTGTATTGTGGACGCAGGTGGTAAGCAGATCGCCATTGAGATCAAATCAGGCCGGACCATCAGGGAAGATATGTTTAAAGGGCTGCGTTATTGGCGGCAGCTCAGCGGCGCTGAGCCTCAGGACACATTTTTGGTATATGGCGGCGATGAAAATCAACACCGCCGGATTGCTACGGCATACAGTTGGAAAAACAGTATTGAAGCGATTCACCCGTAAATCACAGGGGAGCATAAAAAATGAAACCACACTACACTTGTCAGGCATTCAGCAGGATACAAGCGGTTATCGCAGTTAGCACCCTGCTCACGCTTTTCGCCTGTGAGGAACTGGAACACGCCAACCCTGCCGACCCGCTCTACGTGATAAAGGCACCTACCGATCTGACTGCGGGGGCCATAAGTGATAGCGATATCCGATTATCATGGACAGATCATGAAAACCATGAAATCGGTTTCATAATAGAGCGTGATTCCTGGAGTGGGTTTGTTGAAATTGGTACGGTTGCTGAAAATATCACGGAATACACGGATACGGGCTTAACATTTGGCCAGGGTTACAGTTACCGGATAGCGGCCTATACAACGCAAAACACCAGTTCCTGGGCCACAATTACTGCAGCTACGGAGTTCCCGGCTCCTTCAGATCTTGCGGCTCAGTCAATCAGCGACAGTGAGATACGCTTGACCTGGACGGATAACACGGGGTATGAGACGGGTTATAAGATAGAGCGTGATTCAGGGAGTGGTTTTACCGAGGTTGGCACGGTAGGAGCCGATGTGACGGAATACACGGATACGGGCTTAACATTTGGCCAGAGTTACAATTACCGGGCAGCGGCTTACACAAGCACAAATCAATCGGATTATTCTGCCACAGTTTCAGGCTATGCGTGCAGCAATTGCATGGTAGACTACGATGGGAACATCTATGAGACTATCCTGATCGGTAATCAGATCTGGATGGCGGAGAACTTGAAGGTAACCCATTACCGGGATGGCACAGCAATCACCCATGTGCCTGATAATACAGCCTGGTCAAATTTGACAACAGAAGCGTACTGCATGTACAACAATAATGCTTCAAATGAAGTGGATACTTATGGTGCATTGTATAACTGGTACGCCGTATCAGATGCCCACAATATAGCTCCTGCGGGCTGGCATGTGCCTACGGATACAGAGTGGAAAGAGTTGGAGATAGCTTTGGGAATGAGCCAGAGCGAAGCAGATGATACGGGCTATAGAGGAACGAATGAGGGCAGTAAACTAGCCGGCAATGCTGATTTATGGTCTGATGGAACCTTGGAGAATGATTCGGAATTTGGTACCAGTGGCTTTACTGCGCTGCCTGGTGGTTACCGCAGTTATGTCAATGGTGATTACTACGGTATGGGCTACTACGGTTCCTTTTGGTCCGCTACTGAGGGCAGTAGTAACGGCGCGTGGAGGCGTTTCCTGCATTACAGCGATTCAGCTGTCTCCCGGAACTACTCCGATAAGAGAAACGGGTTTGCTGTTCGGTTGCTAAGGGATTAGTCCATTTGACTATTTGGGGTTTGGGGCGTAGCCCCAACGAAGTTATATAAGGTTCCAGAGATGTCACATTATGATGAATTACCGGTCTATAAAGCCAGTTATGATCTACTTCTGGCAGTTTTCCAGTTTACAAAGAATTTCGCCAAGGAATATAAATATACTGTTGGTGAGAAACTAAAGAACGAAATGATTGATCTGGTGGTTCTTATTTACCGGGCGAACAGTAAAAAGGATAAACATGAAGTACTTCAGGAAGCAAGAGAAAGAATAGAAGTTATCAGGCTACTTATTCGCTTAATGAAGGATCTACAGCAAATTAGTATGAAGCAGTTCGTGAATATCAATAAGCGAGTTGAAAATGTATCCAAACAATTGACAGAATGGCAGAAGAAACATCGCATCAGTGAATAAGCAATTATCAGATTGTCTGGCCGGCGTTGCTCATTGTTACGGCATGAGTGAGAGAGCTTTATTAATTCCGGCAAGCCCCTTGTCCGTTGGACGAGGTATAACCTTCATTTCCTCTGAAAATGGGGCTATGATCAATTCATCCTGCGAAGTTGATTCGCGGGATCCAGTGCTTGCACAAACTGCGCTGCCTGGTGGTTACCGCAATTATAACAATGGTAATTACAACAATATGGGCAACAACGGTTACTTTTGGTCCGCTACTGAGAACAATAGTAACAACGCGTGGATGCGTAAACTGAATTACAACAATTCAGATGTCAACCGGAACAACAACAATAAGAGAAACGGGTTTGCTGTTCGGTTGCTAAGGGAATTGAGCCAATCTGATATTCCATTGAAAGGCACTTGTCACAAGCCATCAGGTTTTGTGGCAGGCGCTTTCAGTGTGTGCTAATTGTGAAGCAATCCAATCAATTATCATTCTTCAGTCGGCCTTCTGATGATGATCTGCTCCTCGATCTATTCCAGGCCTATTTCGATGCACGCAGGAATAAACGCAACACCATCAATGCTATGGCATTTGAGATGCATTTTGAAACAGAAATATTCAAATTGTACGATGAGATTACATCAGAACAGTACTCACCAAGCCGTAGTATCTGCTTTATTGTCAATAGTCCGGTTAAAAGGGAAATCTTTGCCGCAGACTTCAGAGACAGAGTGGTTCACCATCTCATCTATAATTACCTTTCTCCACTGGCTGAGGGGACATTCATAAGCGACAGCTATAGCTGTAGAGTTGGTAAGGGCACACATTATGGGATAAATAGGGTGGATAAATTCATCCGATCCTGCTCTCAGAATTATCAAGAGGACTGTTACATTTTGAAGCTGGATATCCAGGGCTATTTTATGTCAATTAATCGAGATATACTATTTGATCAGGTGGAGAAGTTGTTAACCCTAAAGGCTCATCGTATTGATTTTAATCTGGAAAGGGTACTTGGTTTGATCAAACAAACAATCCATAATGATTCCACTGAGGGCTGTGTGGTTAAAGGGAAAAGAACTGATTGGGATGGTTTACCACCGGATAAGAGCCTCTTTACGGCTAAAGTGGACTGTGGCTTACCCATTGGAAATCTGACATCTCAATTATTTACCAATATCTACTTAAATGAATTTGATCATTACGTAAAAAGAGATTTGGGGATTAAATATTATGGCAGATATGTGGATGATTTTGTGTTGGTACACTGGAATAAGAACTATTTGAAATCACTGATTCCAGTCATCAGACAGTATCTCTCAGAAACGATTCAGGTCAAGCTGCATCCCAGGAAAATCTATTTACAGGATTTTACTCGAGGTGTCAAGTATTTAGGTGCTGTGATTAAGCCACATCGCATCTATGTTACCAACCGTACCAAGGGGAATTTCTACGATGCAATACAAAAACATAATCTTGTGGTTCGTGACCATAAACCCTCGCAAGAAGAACTGGACGCATTTATCTCAAGTATGAATTCCTATCTTGGGATTATGCAGCATTATAAATCCTATTCGCTAAGAAAAAAGATGCTCTTCAAGTACGTCTCAGCCTGGTGGTGGAATCATGTTTATGCCAGAGCAGGTTATCAACACTTGAGGGCGACACATTACGTACAAAGAACATGGTATAGCAGGATAGGTATGATAATGCTTGTATATTACCAATATAGGTAATAATATAACTCGATGACGTATCAGGTCAGGATCGAGAACAAGGTGGCTCGCAAGCTGACTAAATTACCACTAAATGTTCGCAAGTTACTATTCTTGTTAATCCAGGATTTAAAGGAGGATGGGCCGATACAAAAAACATGGAAGAACTTTTCATCACTGGGGAAAGATCAGTACCATTGCCATCTGACCTATCGTCATGTAGCGTGCTGGTCCAACCCTAAAGGTGAGATAACCATAGAGGTATATTATGTTGGCTCTCGTGAAAAAGCCCCATATTGAGCTGTCTTTGCATGGTGAACATGTTGATGAACTTATCAAGTGGATCAGAAAAAAATTTGAGGTAAGTATTTTAACAACTGAAGCATCAGACAGCGTGGCAATTGAAGAGACGGATTTCTGGAAAGAAATGCAAAGCAATCGGGTGGGTAATCTCCTGGCTGCTGCCCGGCTCAAGGCCGGAATGACCCAGATCCAATTGGCAAACAAACTGGGAATTCGCCAAAATATGATCAGCGATTATGAAAGAGGTGTACGCAGGTTGGCTCCTGACATGGCAAAACGGCTGGCAGCTCAACTCAATATTAAATATACGCATTTGAAGACTGCGGCAGGGAAAAACCATTGAAATGGTTTACGGTGATCTAAAATATGACCTAAACCCACGAATAAATTCGTGGGTTTCCCAATGTTATCCGGCATTAGGTGAGCAACCCATGAATTCATTCATGGGCATACATGCCCGGGAAAATGTGGACAAGCAACCCACGATTTCAATCGTGAGTATCTGTGTGTAAAGAACAGAAACTAGGATAAACAAATGAAAACAATGTCTGGAATTATCACTCTGATCATGGTGACCGCGGCATCCCTGTCTGCCCAGGAATACGTAGCTATCCTGGAGTTTGATGGCAGTGGGATGAGTAAGATTGAAGCTCGAAATATAACTGAACGCTTCTCTTACGAACTGAGTCAAACCCGCAAATTTGATCTCATTGAACGACAACAACTCGATCTCATTCTCGATGAACAGAAAACCCAGCTCAGTGGCTGCGTGGCTGATGAATGTGCCGTTCAAATTGGTGAGCTGGCCGGTGCCAGATATGTGATTGCCGGGTCAGTGACCAAGACTTTCGGTTTGTACGGTATTGCGGTGCGTTTGATCGATGT
This sequence comes from Fidelibacterota bacterium, assembly GCA_024278595.1. Lineage (GTDB taxonomy): Bacteria > Fidelibacterota > UBA8477 > UBA8477 > JABMPR01 > JABMPR01. Next base: position 18,909 of record JAJRSW010000040.1, read on the forward strand.
GGAGAGCGGTGAGATTGTTACGCATATCCTGGAAAGCGATGAGGCGGATGTGCAGAAGTTTGTATCGCAAAGAGTCCGCAACGCCGCCTTGCGAATGGCTGCAGAATCCGGAGGTTCAAGCGGACCGACCGGAGGCAGTGCCGTTACCGTTACCAGCGGTAGTAAAGGTTCCGTGGTCTTTAATCTCAGCCGGGCAGGAGCTGCCGTATTTGTAGATGGCGCCTATACAACCCGGGCTAGTAGCCAGACCGTCTCACTAAACCTCACAGAAGGCACTCATCAAATTAAGTTTACTCTGGCCGGACAGCAGGATTGGGTCAAACAACTCAATGTGTTAGCTGGAGAAACTCTAAGCTATGAAGTGACCTTTGAGTCCGGCACTGGTAGTGGAGGAATCGCCATAGATTACGGAATTGTCATGGTCAGATCTGAACCAACAGGGGCAGTTGCCTATCTGGATGGTGTGGAATTGGGACCAACCCCTGCTCAAAATACCAAAGTGGGTGTGGGTAAGCATCTGGTCCGGGTTGAGAAGCCGCTTTATCACCCCTATGTTGAAGAGATTAGCATTAGTTCTGACGGGATTGAGCAGATTCAGGCCAAGCTCAAACCACGCTTTGGCCGTCTGGTGATCAACAGTGAACCGTCAGGTGCTGTCGTGCAGCTTAATGGACAACAAAAAGGGCGTACACCCATTGAATTGCCTGAATTAGCCAGTGGGGATTACACCATCACGGTGAGTAAAGACCTCTATCATGATTCAGCAGAAAAATATACAATCACAGACGGTAGTGATAATGAACGCACTGTTGTATTACATCCGGCATTCGGAAGTCTCATGGTTGATGTCAATCCAAAGGGGGCGGATGTCTTTGTAGATGGTCAATTCAAGGGGAAAGCTCCCATCACTTTGGATGAATTACCCTCAGGTACATTCAGGCTGAAGGTGAGTCAGGATCTGTACGAGACGCTGGATGAAGAAATCATAATCGAGGATGGCAAGACCAATAAGCAATTCGTGGTTTTGAGTCCACGATTTGGAACCCTGAATATTACTGGTACACCTGAATCAGCACAGGTCAGTATCAATGGCAAGGCCGTCGGTCGTTTACCCCTGGTTAACTATCGGGTAGGTACCGGACTGGCAGAAATCAAGATTACTGCTCCCAATCATCATGAGCATGAGCAGTTTATCCAGGTTGATGTGAATGAGATGTATCCGGTGAATGTGGATCTGGTACGGCATTCAGGGACAATTGTAGCGATCAGTGATCCACCGGAGGCTTTGTTGCGCCTGGATGGTGTAGAGGTCGGTCCCAGTCCCCAGATATTGAAGAAGATTCCCACGGGACAGCATGAACTGGTGTTTGCTCATCCTGATTTCCTGGAGGAAGTTCGTGACTTCAGTTTAGGATTAGATGAGCGCAAGGAGTTCAATATCAAGCTGGTCACTTATGAGGGAAGTATTCAGCAGGATATTGACCGGTTGGCATGGTATCGTAATCTAAGTTTGGTAGGTTCCGGTGGTTTTGCATTGGGAGCCGTCGCTTTTAATATGATCTCAAATTCAAGCTATGATGATTACATGTCAGCTACTGAATCAGATGATATCACCGGTTTGTATGATAAGGCTAATTCAATGAACCAGATGTCAGGATTATCCCTGGGCGTTGCTGCAGCAGCTCTGGCTCCCGTTGTTTATTTTCAGCTGGATATCTCAATGTTAAAGTTAAAGCTGAATCAGCAATAAATCCGTTGAATCGGAATGAATGATTTGGTCAACCCACGACTTAACAGGCATTGTGTAAATAAGATTGCAAGCTGAATTACCAGAAATACTGAGTTTTTCTGATCAATTTCATTAAGCAATCTATCTCACTGTAATTACTTTCATTAACACCGGGCTTCAACCCGGTGATAAAAGAACTCCGATCCTCTGGCATTTCTGTGAGTTTGGGTTATAACCCGTTCGCTAAATTTGTGGAAATGCTATTTTTCCGGGCTAAAATCGAACATCACAGTTTCTCGCTCGATATTCAATAATACCAATTACAGTTCCAAATGCGCTGTGTAAATTCAAAATATTTTTCTGTTCTACAAATCTCATATTTTTAGCATAGCGGTAGCTATGGTTAAAATATTAGGTGCAGTAGAACTGGAAAAGATGAAGAATTTATCGCGCATATGGAGGTGCAATTGGTATAGTTCTCCCAACCGCTGAGCCTGTAGAATATCCAACATTGACCTCCGTAATATGTAGAATATTCAACAGTTACCAATTCTGAATCCCAAATGCAAACATTGTAAATTCAGCATCTACAGCAGTTTACAAGTAATGTGTGATTGTGGCATGCGAATTGGATTAAGACGCTATCATGAAAACGCAAACAAACCTGAAAATAGAGCATGGACTGACAGCAATCCTGAATTGGATAAACCAGTCAAAAATTATTAGACTGTTCAGTTTACAGTCAACGGATACAGCACGACTTCCCATCAAAACAACCGGAAGTTGTTCAGCCTGTGACAACTATCAATACAAGGAGAAAAAACGATGAAGAGAGCAAATCTTCTCACCGCAGGTATGGTCATGGTGACGATACTGCTAACTGGAGGACTTACCGTAGCCAGTGCCCAGAATATGGGCGATGATCATCAGGGACAAGATCAAATGACTGGTGATCAGCACGGTCAGCAAATGCATGAAAATATGCAGAATATGCAAAACATGCAGAACACTGACATGCTGAACATGAATGGTCAGGGTATGATGATGAGTATGGATGAAATGATGGATCAGATGGGACAATTGATGACCCACAGTGATGCCATGCTGACTGCCATGGAGTCCAGTAGTCCTGGGGGGCTAATGGGGATGTTTCGTGGTAATGGTGTGGATAACCACATGCTGGACATGACTCAGGATATGAGTGAAATGATGGGGAACATGCAGGGACTTATGGAAAACATGCAGACCATGATGGGTAATCAGACCATGATGAGTCAACCTGGGATGCAGACTGAAATGGAGCGCATGCAGGAAACACTGGGTGGGATGACCGGCTCCATGCAAGAAATGATGGACAACATGCATAATATCCAGAAGATCAATCCAAAACTCAAGACGAAGAACTAAACAGTCGATCAATACGGAAAATGAGCAGCAAAAAACAAACTGTTAAAAACCGTCTCCGAGCAGTGTGGCTAATACTCGCCTGGGTAGCTGGTGCTGCCCAGGCTGAGCAGTCATGGTCGCTACTGACTTCGGTTTCATACAATAATGGCGATTACATTTATGATGAAACAATAGAAAACTACTATTTCAA
>JAJRSW010000041.1 GCA_024278595.1 Fidelibacterota bacterium
CAAATAGACAACAACTTGGCATCAATGACCAACATTGAAATATCCGGTTGCTCAACAGACTGAAAGGCACAAAAAGGAGCGTAGCCCTCAAGTTCCGCCAGTACAAAGGCAGTCAGATTTTCAAAACCGGGTAGTCCATTAATCAGATCGATACTTCTGAAGGTTTCCATTGGAATCCCACCAAAATAATTGTCGCCAGTAGCTTTTTCAGCTGGGACAGCCTGAGATTCATTATTCATCGGACAAAATCCATAATATTAAGCTGCAGTGCTTTGGCGGTAACCTGAAGCGCCGCTTCATAGGCCAATTCCTCCCCATTATACTCCATGACCACTTCAGCCAGATTAGCGTCTTCAGTTTCAGATAGGAATGATAGAATATTGGTACGGGCCGTCTCAATTCTGCTGGCACTCATCATCATGTGGCTTTTTACCAAACCATTGCTTGATTCAAGTCCCAGCAGATTATCAGCGGCTGATTCAAGATCTGTGAGGTAGTTGGCAACTGTGTCGGGGTCATTGGATTCGAGGGCTTCCCGCAGTCCGATTAATGATTCGAACACGCCAGCACTGGCAAGCTCGTTTCCGGTAATATTAACTTCTACATCCAGACCCTCTGATATCCGGCGACTCATTTTACCATCATTACCACTATAGGTCACAGCAACCCCATCATAATCAAAGGGGGTTTGGTTCAGGGTATCGGTGCCGGAAAAAATGGATTTGCCCAAATAGGTACTATTGGCGATTGAAACGGATTGCTCGATGATGCCGTTGATACGATCTGCCAACACCTGTCGGGTACCCGCCGACTGAGTCGCATCCGATCCTTGGATGGCAACCGAACGCGCATCCACTACCAGTGAATAAAATTGATTCATCACCATGGCATTATTATCTACAAATCCGATCCCGCTATTAATGTTGCGCACATACTGATCATATTGGGATAATGATTTACGATATCTGGATGCTCTGGCAAATTTGACGGGATCATCTGACGAATTATGGATATCTTTGCCTGTAGCAGCAGCTTTTTGGAGCTCATTCATATTCTCTCTGCTGTTATTAAGGTTCAGAATCAGATTCCGCGACATAATAGCCTGGGTAACTCTCATTTTATTTCCTCCATCAGATCAATGCCAGCACAGATTGGATCAATTCATCGGCTACGGCGATCATCCTGCTGGCTGCCTGGTATGCTTGTTCATATTTAATGAGATTGGTCATCTCTTCGTCCAGAGAAACACCAGATATGGAATCCCGCTGATTTTGAAGCGAGTTCACAACCATTTCTTGACTGGTCCTTAAGAAATTTGCTTCCTGTACCTTGCTGCCCACTTCACTTAACATGGTGTTGTAATAGTCAGAAAATTTTACACCCTGTAGGAGATAGCCATTCTGGAGATCGGCTATTCTTAATGCGAGAGCACCATTACCCGCTTCATCAGTGGCATTCGAAGTTGCAATCAGTATGGGATCACTGATAATTTGACTATTGACAGTAAAGGTGTCTGCCCCATCAATATTTGGACTAAAAAAGTCTATTCCAGTGTCATTGTCCAGATTGAATCCGGTCTTGTGGACACTATTTACTTCCTCGGCAATTGAAACTGCCAGAGCATTCATATCCTGTAGATAATCCGGTATTTTCTGGTTATGGGCTTCCAGTAAGCTTCCCAGGACACCCCCGGTAACTGCATTGAGTGAGCCACCTTCAGAGAAAGAGACGTCCACGGTGTAATACTCGGTAAAGTGCGGAACGGTGGCATTCATGACATTGATAAAATCGCCATTTACCAGTGGTACCAATACATTGCCACCGGTAGTAATACTCACCACATGGTTACTGTCCTCACTCACTTCAATATTCATGATCTTGGAAAGTTCAGTAATGGCTGCATCACGAGTATCAGCCAGATCATATGAATAACTGCTGCCGGCCGTTTCATTGATAGTTTTAATTTCATTCAGCAGTCTATTGACCTGGCTGACTGTTTCCTGAATGTCATAGCCAACTTCGCGCTGCATATTATTCAGATCAATGTCCAATTGGTTAAAAGTATTGGAAAGCAGAATCCCCCGATCCTTAACGATGGCCCGGGCTGTATTACTTTCGGGGTCATTGGCCAGATCACTCCAGGCATTCCAAAATTCGTGCATGACATTGGCCAGACCGGATTCCCCAGGTTCGTTGAATAGAGATTCAATTTGTGAATAGAGTACTTCATCGGACTCATAGCGACCCATGAACTGATTTTTATACCAGAGTTGTCTTTGAATGAATCCCGATTCCAGGCGCTGCACATTATCCTTCTCGCGAAATGCCATCCCACTGTTTGGTGATATCAATGACCCGATATCGGTTCTTCGGCGGACATAATTCTCATTGCCAACATTGGAAATATTCCTGGCAGTGGTCTCGATAGCTGACTGGTAGGCTGATAGCGCAACTCGGGAGGTTCCTATTAAGGTGGATATTGACATTTAGACCCTCACACCTGGCAATCTACACGGGCGTTACCGGTAAGATCTTCAGACATCTGCCCGTGTCCGCCGTAGTGGACATTTTCGTTTTCAGCTTTACCCAATAGCACCTGAACAAGCCCTCTCACTAATTCAAGGGAGGAATTTAGGAGGAATTCATTCTCACGATTTGCGTGAGCAATCTGATCAAGTCTGAGGATAAGTTGTTCTCTAAACTCGATCAACTGTTTTGAAAAAGGAGAGGGTGTCAGATCGATCAATTCCTTTAATGATGGGGTCTTGCTCCTCAATTTTGATACGGCTCCTATCGTGGCTGCGCGTAACTCCCTAGCCCGGGTTGCAGTGCGTATCTTAGGAATCAATCGTTGTTCTTCGTGAACATTATTTTGCAGGGATTCAACATCCCCTTTGATAATATTGGATTGTTTGGCGACCAGGAGTTCGCCCAGATCATTATACAATTGAACCTCATGGGCAAGACAGAGGATCAGCTCCTGAAAAGGTCCTTCCAGATTGGTCTGGTACATATTCATCAGTCATCCCCTTGAACGCTGATATTTTGTAAAATATTCAAGGTCTGTAAATAATTTTCACCACCCAGTTCCTGAAGATCCGGCAGGCCATCCATTTTCTTTAAGGATGAATAGATCATTTTTGATAGACCAATACCACCACCTTGTGACATGGCATCCCCCATGACTGAACTGAACATCATGGTGGACAATGTGTTTTTTCCACCGCCCAGGCCCTCTGGTATGGTTTTCTCCATGGATTTAATCAATTGGGTCAGAAACACAGCTTCCAGTTCTTTACTTTTTTTCAATAGTTGAGCATCTCTGGAGCTGTTGTCGTTACCTTCTGGAACTGATCCAGGACGCAGGTCGCTCTGTCCGGGCTGCTTCATCGCTATTGCTGGTGTGATATCCATTCAGGGACCTCTAGATAATGATAAGGCGGGCATTCAACGCGCCGGCTTGTTTTAAAGCTTGAAAAATTGAGATTACATCCCGGGGTCGCATTCCCAGCTCATTCAGGGCGGCCGCCAGATCACTTACTGAAGTGGTCTCTTTGATGACGGCATTCTTCACTTCGCCTTCAGAGGCTCTGGTCTCTGTGATATATTCCACCACGGTCCGTCCGGCATTGCTGAAGGATGCCACTGGTTGTGATATGATCGGTGTTCGCTTGACATGGATGGTCAAGGATCCATGAGAGATCATGATCTCATTGATACGAACATTGCCGCCAGCCACAACCGTTCCAGTCCGCTCATTGATCACTACTCGGGCGTCAACATCGGGCTGCACCATCAATACTTCCACATCAGCAATAAAAAATACTGCTTCTTCCTGACTGGTCACAGTCGCCGGAAAACTGACCTCCACCACGCCTGCATTGAGCGGTTTGGCCAGGATACCTGCTGTATTCGCCTGCCCCAGATCTGTGTTGATCTTCTCGGCAATGCGACTGGCAGTACCAAAATCAGGTTCATGCAGCAGAAAACGTACGGGGTGATCCAGCTGAAAGCCCAGGGTATTTGACGCTCGCTCCAACACGCCACCATTGGGAACCCGGCCCACCAGGGCATGGTTCTTTTTTAATTTTTCGCCGGAATCAGTCTCAATATTGAAGCCGCCTACAGAAACAGCGCCCTGAGCCAGACCATAGTGAGTACCATCCATTGCCCGTAAGGGGGTCATTAACAGCACCCCGCCCTCGAGACTTTTTGCATCTCCGAGAGAGCTTACGGTGACGTCAAAATGACTGCCCACCCGACCATAGGCTGGTGTATTACAGGTGACCATCACTGCGGCTACATTGCGGGTTCTTAAGTAATCTTTGGGGACCGTGATCCCGAATCGTTCCAACATATTACTGATGGATTGGACGGTGAAGATGGCGCCCCGATTACCAGATGAACGATCACCTGTCCCATCAAGTCCGATTACCAGACCGTAACCGATCAAGGCATCTTCCTGAGCATTCTCAATGCTGGTAATATCCTTTAGTCGAACTTCTGCAAAAAGCGCTGTTACCAGTAATATTCCTGCTAATAGAATGTATAATTTTCGCATAATTGATCCCTATATCCCTGCGCCAGATATGGCAAGCCCCAGTAAACTCAGTACCAGGGTGACGGCAACCACCTTGGATATTGTGGCGGGTGATGCAATGGCATTGACCACGCCGGTCTGTCGGTAAACGATCTGAGCATCTGCTATATTGTAGGAATATACCGTATTGTCCGTCCGGATGTCACGGGCTCTAACCGAACCTTCCAGCTTCATAATATTTTCTTCGCCATTTACTTCCACTGTACGCTCACCGCTGATCCGGAGCAGACCGCTATCTGATTTTCCAATAATAGTGGCCGTTATCTTACCTGAGAGACGATCTTCCTGTTTACTGCCGTTGGTTCGGTCAACATCGCTGGAGATCACACTTGATGCCCCAAAAACAGGTAGAAAATCTGCAAAGGTTCCAGCAATACTTCCATCGGCATTCACCGAGGCATTTGATCGTGATTTTGCATTAGATTCCTGTTTTGCACTGGCATTTTCAACAATGAGGACCGTTACGATATCACCCACCGAATGGGCTTTAATATCTGAATACATTGAATTAACAGGCTGTGCCTGAATGGCTGTAACTCCCAGTGTTGCAATTAGTAGTAATTGTTTTATCATCATACCTTACCTCAGACTTACCATTACTTCTTTGGAATTTTCCAATATGCCCCTGAATTCTTTGCGGGTCGCAGGACACTGGACTCGAATCACTTCGCCGATGAGTCCTTCTTCCTTGGCAATCCCAGCCAATTCCAAACGAAGCCCATGATCATTGAGAACGATCTGCAATGGATCTCCCATCAGTACATCTGGTGGAATTCTGACCATATTGCGTTCGATCAAACGCCCTTCGCGAATCATCTGGGTGGCCATTTTATCGTATACCTGATCAGCATTGATAAGCACCCGTCGATATTCCCGACCAATTCGTTTCTGCTCGATGACAACGAGATCCCTGGTGAGGATATCCAGACGAGAGATATTTTGTAACGCAACGGGAACCAGCAGATTAGCATACACGTCGATGGTGATGGGATACTTTTTCTTGATCACCCCATTCACTTTATGGACCATCCATAAGGTCTGGTGGCCCAGATTAAAGTTTCGCTGCCCCCCCTTAATTTCGATCTGACCATTTTGAAAATGGATTGGGTCAATATTGGAGGTATGGACCAGTTCCAGTTCAATTTGGTCCATGCTAATATGCAGGCGTTGAGCAAAATATTCAACCACCAGCTTTGCCTGAGCAGCATCGGTTTCAGATGCTTGAAGCATAGCCGGTAATATGCTGATTATCAGCATTGTACAGGTTATTTGTTTTATTATCTTATCCATTTCTATCGTTTGAGAGCATTGGTCATCGCCAGCATTTCGTCAGCTGTTTTTACCGCTTTGGAATTGATCTCGTAGGATCTTTGAGCTACAATCAGGTTGATCATTTCTTTCACAACATCCACGTTGGACTTCTCCAAATAACCCTGCATGACCGTCCCAAAGCCTTGATCACCTGCCATTCCATAGCTAGGGTCACCCGATGCCTCACTGGCTTCCAACAGATTTCCGCCAATGGGCTTCAGGCCGGCAGGATTCATGAAATTTGCCAACTCAATCTGTCCAATTTCCAACGGCGTTACCTCACCATCAATCAAGGCTGCTACTACACCATTCTGGGCAATGTTGACACTCTGCACCCCATCTGGGAGACTGATATTGGGGTACATTTTAAGACCGGCTGAATTGACCATCTCACCGGTTGAATTGATCCTGAAGGCCCCATCTCTAGAATAGGTGATGCTGCCATCGGGCATCATTACTTGAAAGAACCCTTTACCACTGATGGCCATATCCAGAGGATTATTGGTCGCTTCAATGGCTCCCTGTGAATACGAGCGAAATGTCGAAATGGGTTTATTTCCCAATCCAATATTGATCTCACTGGGTTTTTCTCTTCCCTGGGCACCTTCTGCGCTTCCCGTGTTGATTGTTTCATAGAGCAGGTCCTGGAATTCCACGGTAGATTTTTTATATCCCGTGGTATTGACATTTGCCAGATTATTGGCGATTGCATCAACATTCAATTGCTGGGCTGCCATTCCAAGTGCTGCTGTTCTTAGTGATCTAAGCATATTTTCCTCTGCCCCTATTTATAGTTTCCAATGCTGTTGGCGGCCTTGGCAATTGCATCATCCAATGATTTCAGTGCTTTTTGGGATGTTTCGAAACTGCGTTGCAATTCGATCAATTCTACCATCTCATGAACGGCTTGTACATTCGATCCCTCGATCTTACCCTGCAGGACCATTGGATCTTCGACACGATATTCAATGGCGTCACCCTGGGCTCGAAACAGGTTGCCTCCGATCTTGGCAATTTCAGACTGGTTCTCGAAGGCCACGACCTCCAGAGTATCGATGTACTCCTCATTAACAAAGACTTCGCCCTTCATACTGATGTGGACGTCACCAACTGTATCAGTCCCCATTCCCAGATCGATCCAGCCGGTTTGCCCCATAACGGCAAATCCGGAGGATGTCCGCATGAGCCCGTCCGCTCCCCTGCTGAAATGACCGTCCCTGGTATATAAAAACTCATTACCATCATCGATGGTAAAAAAACCCTCGCCGGAAAGAGCTACATCCAGCGGATTGTTGGTTTGATTCAGATCCCCCTGGCTATAATCCGTTGCCACATGATTGACCAGATCTTTGTTCTGTTGAGACCCCAATAGTTCCGAGAACATGACATCCCGCTTATACCCGTTGGAATTCACATTGGCCAGATTATTGGCCACGACACTATTGCGGTCCAACTGTCCGATCATGGCTTGTTTGAGTTCTGAGAATCTAATGTTCATTGCATAGTCCTTGTTTTCAACGGTGCCTACTATCGCAATTTGAATGCCATGTGCTTCTAGCGGGATGATGCGTATTTAAACCAGGTGATAGCGGGTTGTTATTATCAACGTTAATAGCCTGTATATCTTTCACTTACATACGTATTATCCTGAAATATTTGTAGCATCTATATTGCTGGTGGTTCGGCAGGTCAAAGGAAAAGCTTGGTTATCTGCGGAATATTTTTCCGCAAATCAAATCAGGATTTTTCAGGTAGGAGTTGGCCGGAAATATTCGGGAAATGGACTGATGGGCTCAGGTCCACACAGGCTGCTATTCTGGCAGTTCGGTCATTAATGTATCACCCACATAATTGGTACTCTTTGAGCTGGTGATCCGGGTGAGACGATTCGTGATTTCCTGAATGCGTCTGGCTTCTTTGAGGATAGCCTTGATGGCATCCCGGACCTTGTCTGGCGTAAGCGTAGCAGCTGAGAGTTCCAGTATCTCTGCTAATCCGATCACAGAGGTCAGGGGATTATTGATCTCATGATTTACAGTCACCACCAATTCACCCATGGCGGCTAGTCGTTCTCTTTCCACCAGCAGGCCCTGGGCATCATGCAGATTCTGAAGGGCGGTGGTCAGCATCTGGTTCTTCTCTTCTAATTTTTCACGCAAAATGAAGGTCTCAACGATAATGGAGAGCTCCTCTGCCATGAGGCTAAAAGTTTCGACCTCGCTCTGCAGATACATGTTAGGAGTGGAATGGCCCAGGTTAAGTACGCCAATAAGTCTACTGGCGGCTCTTAGAGGTAGCGATACGAATGACGTGAATCGTCTTTCCTTGCCAGGGCGTGATTTGGTCAAAGATTCAAGTATAATTGGTTTTTCCTGCTGGGAAACCCAACTGGCCATACCCATTCCCCGGGAGAAGGGGATCTCTCTGATGAGGTCCACAACCTCTTCCCCCTCCTGGTGCATGATCACCAGATTGTCGTCTTCCTCCTGATATAGATAGAGGGTTGCTGATTCAAAAGGTACACTTTTCTCCACCAGTTGAAAAACAGCTTCAAAGGTTTCACCCGCCCCCAGACCCTTTTGCAGCAAGGTGACTATTTCATGTAAAAAATCTATGGCAACCATATAAACTCCTGTAAACTCTCGTCGTGATTGTTAGGCAGCAATTGGCTCGATATCTAGCTGTTCAATAACTCGATCATATTAATTAATTGGGTCCGTTCCTCTACATGAGAAATTGGGATTCGCATTTCAAATTTAGATCCATTTTTCAAGGCAACATATTTCAGGTCTCCACCCAGTGAGGCTAAAATACTGCGAGCCACTGACAACCCAGTACCAGCGTGCCGGCTATCATCCCAGGTTGAGAAAAAAGGTTCAAATATTTTTGGGATGACCATTTCTGGAATCCCACCAGCATTATCCTGAATTGCGATCTTCACCCATTTGTCCTCAACAGATCCGGTTGAAATACTTATTTGACGGTCAACGTTAATTTCATTGACCTGGAAAGCCTGCATGGCATTGGTGAGGAGGTTCAATAAAACCTGCTCCAGTTCAGGATCATTGGCCTCTATGAGAGACATGGGCTGGTCCAGATTAAGCTTAATCACAATATTTACTGCTCGTAGATCATACTCAAGGATCTGGAGCATAGAGTGGATGGTATCATTAATATCGATGGAACGATTCTGCTTATCAGCCATGACCTGTGCATAAGATCTAACCTTCTCCACAATGCTGGAGAGACGGTCCATATCCTGGCGCAGGATCAATATTTGATCTTGAACAGCCTCAACACTTTCCAACTGGGCCATATACTCCAGGCGAAGTTTCATGGCGGTAACCGGTTGTCCCAAAGTGTGAACCAAACCAACAGACATCTCACCCAGCGCCTTCAATCGATCAAAAGATACTGAAACGACCTGCCGGTTCTTTAATTGTTTCTCAAGACTTTTGCGATAGGCGATCTCTTTAGCCGTCACAATAAAATATTTTAAGCCGCCTGCGCCATCAGGGATCGCACTGAAATTGATCAGCACCGGAATATGCTCTTTGCGGCCAATTAATTCAGCTTCAGAATTGTTGAAATATTCCAGGGCAACGCCAGAATCTGCCTGCATGGACCGAAACTGGCGATTGAGCAATTGGCCAGTCTCGTCATCTTCACTGCTGATAAAACCACCCAGGTCTGACCCGACGATATTTTCAAGCGGCAGTTGTAAATAATCCTGGGCGCTACGATTTGCATATTCGATCTTCCCACTGGTATTCAGAATAAAGATGGCATCGGTGATACTTTCCAGGATCGTCACTGTTGTTGTATAATCTTTGAGTTCCTGAGCTTGAGCACGTTCCTGCCCCCTACTGGCAGTTTGAGCGCTGGTCTTTATTCCCGGATGCATAATTTATTCGGCCACAGTGATCATGTATCGATCTTCGCCCTAGGCGTAGAGCGGTCCTTCTGGATCGCTAGGGGTGTTGGGTCGCAAACTGAAAATCAGCTTAGGTTTTATTGAACGCACCAGTAAAATAACCTCATCGAATTTTTTAAATGGATAATGGGATTCCGTTAGAATATTGTTGCCCCAGATCCTGAGAATAAAGGTATGATCACCCACCGCTTCCACGATACGACCCTCAAGTTCCATTCCCGGTTGGAGCCGATCAATAAATTTTTCCAGACCTGGAACACCATACATATTGGGGGAGGTCTGTTGACAGGACTGATCACTCATGAACTTGATTCATCGTTTCGTACTGAATGCGCAGGGCTGCTTCATCATAGCTGATATCATCAGACCGCATGAGTTCGCGAATCTTTTCTTCCCTGGCTTCAGCTGTCAGAACAAGCGGTTCAAGGCTGGTAGCAACCATGATGTTTTCATTATTTTCGGACTTTTCCTCAAGCACATCTGAGAATTCCCGAGTGTTTTCCTGACGATCCCGCTTATTTTTTGACACGAATACGATCACACCAAAAATTAAGAGTATGGCACCCAGGATCAGGGCGGCCATAATGACTGCATCAATAAGCTTCTGTTTGATGGTTGCAGCCCCTTTTCCAACGGTGGGAAGTTCTTCAGGTTCATGGATATTCCTGGAATTGGCGTCCAAACTCTGCCGGGGCTCACGCATATCCGATGTCAGAAATAGATTTGGATCATCGAAAATAAAATCAAGGCGATACGCCTCCTGATCAAAGGAATAGTAGTACTGAACATCATCAAAGGGCAGTGTTTTTCCGCTTATCATCACTGTTTGTGAATCACTAAATTCAACTTGAAATTGGATGGGATATTGGCCATGGTCGCGAAGCATCCGATTTCCAAGATAGGCTGCTGTGTCAATTCCGCTAAGCGTCAGGGCAAAAATGCCTTCATTGGCGTTGGTCTCAATTAGCGGTCGCTGAAAATCAGATCCAGCACTCGGGCTACCCAGGGATATACGCAGCCAGCGACGTTCCAGATCTTCACCGGTTCGGATGGCAACGGCTTTGATAAGATTTAGGGAGGCAAAATGTTCACTTCCTAGCCGATCTGTGCTGACTTCTGTGGATAATTTAAGCTGATCCACCCCAGCAGTCTGAGCCAGTAGTAGTGTACTGCATAATACCACAGCAAAGATGATCAATATGGGTTTCGAACCGCTCATGGTTATCCGATGGTCAGGTCTACTATGGAACCGGGAATCAAGGCATCGTTTTCAGCAGGATGCTCATTGACCCTGACGGGTTGTAAGGGTTCCTCCTTTGACGAAAGTTCTACCGAATCCAGATCGCGTTCTGAGTGTTCCTGAGAGTCACGGTACTTTTTTTTCGGTTCCCGATCCATTTCCTTACCAACCGATTTAATAGCCTGAGAAACTCGAACAGGCTTTGAACTCCATACACTTCCTAAATCATCTGCAGGCATATTCTAAGCCCTCCTCACTGTGTGACCTGCCCCCGTATTTCGGCTAGAGTTTGGCTAAGTATCTGACTTATCCTGGATTCTGAAAGCCCCAGGATCATGCCAATGTCCGCCAGTGTCAGCTCCTCATAATAGTAGAGGGCCAGGACAAGTCTTTGCCGCTCGGGGAGCTGTGTGATAACGGTCATAAGTTCTTGTTTCAGAGCCTCTTTCTCAAATTTTTGGTCAGGCGAAAGCTGTGATTCATCTTTGATCACATCAATCCGTAACATGGAATCCGAATCATCGCCCCCTACCGTATCATTTAAGGAGAGATGCTCACCGGCATCACCCTTGAATAACATTTTATTCAGGTCCTCCAGGCTGACATCCATTTCATCCGCGATCTCCGACAGAGCCGGATCACGACCTAACTCACTGCGCAAACGATCAGAAACCATTATTACCTTTTTTCGAACACTGTAAGCATCCTTGCTAACAGTCCCCTCCCTCCGAATGGCATCGATCATTTCACCATGGATCCTGCGGTAGGCAAAAGTTTTAAAACTGGCTCCCTTGCCTGTTTTATATCTATCCAGAGCTGTAAGCAGGCCCACAATTCCAAATTGATACAGATCTTCACGCGCCAAGCTGCCGAACTGATCAATATTGATCCTACCGGCAATATATTTGACCAGCGGCAGGAAGGCCTGGATCGCTTCTTCTCGGGTACGCTCATTTCCCGTCTGGACGTATTCCTGTACGAGATGTTCACCATCCAGGTGAACCAATGTTTGAGTCCGTTGCATCATGAGTCACTCTTGTTTTGCGGCGTCAGTACTATGAGGCCTAGTTTTAATATCTGTCCTGATACATAAAATGCGAATAAAACACCCACGAAGACGATACCCGTCCGGAGTAAGCAGGTTGCAATAGATATGTCTCCAATAAGGCACATGACGAATGTTATGGCTGAGACTAAGATGGCGAATTTGTTAGCTAGCTTGATCATTGATCTTTCCCGGGGTGTCGTTTCTGTGTTCTCTAACACCCTCAAACAGACTGATCCGTTCAGAAGCGTCTCTAGAGGGCAGTTTCAATAAGTTTCTGGTCATCATTTTCAAAGCGTTTGAGGGTCTCGAATTGGGATATTCCAGCACTACTGGAATTTGCCGACGCACTGCATCCTGGACACTTTCATCACGTAGGATCGCTCCCCCAAAAAGAATTTTATTCTGGAGAAAACGTTGGACCATCAGATCCATTTTTTTGTATAGGTTTTCACCCTCATCATCACTTTGGACCATATTGGTCACCAACATGATGGGTAGACTGGGAGATTTCTGCAGCAAGATTTTGATCACTCCATAGGCATCAGCAATTGAAGCTGGATCGGGGGTCACGACTACGATAACCTTATCTGCACCCAGTGAAAAGGAGGTCACATTACGACCGATACCGGCGCCTGTATCCACGATGACCAGATCATAGTTATGTTCTAAATTCAAAAAGGCATCACCGAGCCGTTTAATGACTCTATCCTCTGCATCGATCATATCCAATACTGCAGATGAAGCTGGCATAACATCGACACCGGTAGGTCCCTTGACAATTATTTCAGCTAGCGTTTTCTCTCCTGAAATGACATCAGCCAGGGTCGCCCCCGGTCTGATACCCATCAAAAGATCTACATTGCCCAGGTGGATATCGGCATCTACCAGCAATACATTTTTCTTTAGACGCCTCAATAGCAGGGCCAGATTGACGCTTATGTTGGTCTTCCCAACCCCACCCTTACCAGAGGTAATGGCAAAGATCTCAGGCCGATTGTGTTCGAGCCTTAAATTTGAGAGTGTAAAAATACTGGGCGTTGTACGCGTTTCGATCATTAGTTATCCAAAGCGTTGATCAATTTATCCCAAATGTAAATTCCATTGGGAATGTGAATAGTTTCAGGAATTTTCTGTCCGTCACAAACAAAGGCGATGGGCAGACCGATCTCGGCGGCCAATGTCACCATTTTACCCTGTCTGCAGGTCTCATCCAGCTTGGAATAGATCAGGCCAGTAGGTTTCAATGCCATAAACAGGCCGGTTGACATAAATAGATCATCCAGGTCCGAAGCCATACTGAGTGTGAGAAAAATGTCCGTTGGTTTTAATACGTTAAAATAGCTCTGCATTTCCTGAATGTAGCCCTGGAATGATGGACTTCGGGCAGGCGTATCCACCAGGATCAGGTCATGGTCCTGAAGCTCGCTCATCACTTTTTCCAATTCTTCCAGATTAGCTGCTTTATGGAAGGGGATTTTGGTGATCTGTGAAAATACTTCTAACTCACTGCTGGCAGACATCCGATAACAATCTGTGGATACTAGGGCAATCTTTTTGGCTCCCATTAGCTTGGGTTTGGATGCCAACTTCATGATCGTGGTGGTCTTCCCAACGCCTGTGGCACCCATTATAACGGTTACCCGTGGTCCAACTTTTGGTTTTTGGACATAACTCTGATAATCCTGAAACAGGGTCGAGATTTCACTCTGGATCAGATGCAGGGCATGCTGTTCGGTTATAGTTTGCTCACCAGCCAGCTGTGATTGGGTTCGGCGAACCAACATGGCCGCATGTGATTTTGATAATCCCGCATTGACAAGCTTTTGATGGACGCCACCAAATGGGTACCGAAAATCATGAATGTCTGCCCGTTTCAGGGCGCGTTGTGCCCGGTCCAATTCACGCCTCAGGGATCTAAGCTCGTCTTCAAGCACGGCACCCACGTCCTGGGTATCTGTTTCACGTTTATCGATGAGGGATGTCAAATATTTCCTGAATTGCCGGGCTTCTGGATCATCCGATTTCAGAGCTGATGCTGCCGTCATATTCTCAAGGCTTGGTGAGCGTTTTTTAGGAATATTTATCGATACCCCGTTCAATTTTTCAGCATGGATATTAGAAATTCGCTCCAATATCTCCGCTTTGGCTGACTCACGTCTGGCCTGGCTTAATAAATCCTGCATATCCTGTCCGCTTGCTGTTCTACTATCCATTGGGATACCTCACTGCTCCGACTGATTTAAGGTTTGTATCAGATGTCAATTCAGCATACGAAAGGACTGAGACATCCGGTAAGACTTGATCAATGAAATTTTTTACATGCCGTCTGATTTGAGGGCTGACCAACAGAGCCGGCCGAGAGCCCTCAGACAACATGGCTTGAACTTTTTCACCAATGGAATCGAAGATCTTATTCACTTCTGCCGGTGAAAAACCAAGATTAAAAGCTTGTGCATTACCACTTTTTACAAAGCCGACGATCTTATCCTCAAGCTGGGGGTCAAAAGTGGCTATGGTGACCTGACCTGTATTTTGTTTATAATTTGCCGTAATAATATCAGAAAGTGCGGCGCGGACATATTCGGTCAATACATCAGGATCCTTGGTCATGCCTCCATAGTCCGCGACTGTTTCAAGAATGGTCACTAAATTCCGAATCGGTAATTTTTCTCTCAGTAGATTCTTCAGTATCTTAGTGACAACACCCAGAGGAATGATATCCGGAACCAGACCCTCGATCACAGCAGCATGGCTTTCTTTCAAATGATCCAGCATGCGTTGGGTCTCCTGGCGATCCAGCAGTTTGTGGGCATTTGCCTTCAGAACCTCGATGAGGTGGGTTGCGATCACTGCCGGTGCTTCCACCACGGTATAGCCGGACATCTCAGCCTTATCGCGCTCCTGGTCATTGATCCAGATCGCCGGTAATCCAAATGTAGGTTCGGTAGTTTTAATACCCTGAAGATCAATGCGATCATCCGGATTTAACACGAGGAAGTAGTTCATCATCACTGTCGCTTCAGCTACAGCTATCCCATTGATCTTGAACACATAGGCATTTGATTTCAATTGGATATTATCACGGATCCTGATGGGAGGAACGATCAGTCCCAGTTCCAGGGCAATGGTCTTCCGGATTGTAGAAATCTTATTCAGGAGGTTGCCACCCTGCCCTGTATCTACCATGGGGATCAAACTATAACCGATCTCGATCTCAAATCGATCAGGATGGAGAAATTCTTCGATCTTTTCTTCAATGACGGGTGCGGGCCCCTCTTCCTCAGCCAATTGTTTGTCTTTGAGATCCTG
Source organism: Fidelibacterota bacterium (assembly GCA_024278595.1). Classification (GTDB taxonomy): domain Bacteria; phylum Fidelibacterota; class UBA8477; order UBA8477; family JABMPR01; genus JABMPR01. Next base: position 15,443 of record JAJRSW010000041.1, read on the forward strand.
ATCTTTTGTTCTCTGAGACATAAAACCGACTCCGCCTGCTAGAAGTGCCATCAAGATGAACGGAACGAAGGGGAGACCGGGAACGATACCCAAACCAAACAGGACGGTTGCAGTGATAAAGGCAGCTTTGGGTTCATTGCCCAATTGTTTTGCGATCTCCACCCCAAATTGGGAAGTCCCGGTGGCCCGGGTAATGATAATGGCAGAGGCGGTAGAAATTATCAAAGCTGGGATCTGAGCCACTAAGCCATCACCAATGGTCATCAGTGAATAGAGCGAGGCTGCCTCACCAATGGGCATTCCCCGCTGCATAACTCCAATGGTCAAACCACCAATAATGTTGACCAATGTAATGAGCAAACCGGCAATTGCATCCCCGCGGACAAATTTAGCCGCCCCATCCATGGCTCCATAAAAATCCGCCTCGGCGGCGATCTCTTCGCGGCGCTCTTTGGCTTCGTGGTCATCGACGAGTCCGGCATTCAGATCGGCATCAATGGCCATCTGCTTGCCTGGCATGGCATCCAGGGTGAAGCGCGCAGAGACCTCAGCAATACGAGTGGCACCCTTGGTAATGACAACAAAATTAATAATGACCAGAATCAGGAATATTACGGTTCCCACGACGTAGTTACCCTGAACGACAAAACTACCAAATGATTCAATTATCTCGCCGGCATAACCCTCGCCCAGGATTAACCGGGTGGTAGCCACATTCAGTGACAGTCGAAAGAGGGTCACAACCAGTAGCAGACCTGGAAATACGGAAAATTCCAGCGGTTTCATCACATATAGGGCTACGAACAATATGATCAGAGCACCACTGATATTCATGACCAGCATAACGTCCATGAGAAAAGTGGGCAAAGGAAGGATCATAATACCCAGGATGACTACAATGGCCCCGGCCAGGATGAGATTACTATAACTAGATCGGTTTTCCATAATCGATTACCTTAAGCCACTGCCCGGGGAACTTTGGTCTTATTCATCTTATAGACCTCAGCCAGGATCTCAGCAATGGCTTCATAAAAGAAGACCGGTATCTCGCTGCCCGGTTGGGCATAATCGTAGAGTCCCCGCGCCAGGGCTTTATTTTCAATGATCGGAATATCATTGGACCGGGCAATCTCCTTGATCTTTTGCGCCAGTTTGCGTTTTCCTTTGGCTAAAACTTTTGGGGCATCAGCTTTGGATACAGGATCATACTTAATGGCAATGGCGATAAATGTTGGGTTGGTCACCACAACTGTCGCATCCGGTACTACCGACATCATCCGGGCTCTGGATGCAGCCAATTGAGCTTGTTTGATCTTGCCTTTGACCTCAGCACTACCCTCATACTGTTTGGTCTCTTCCTTGACCTCCTGTTTGGTCATTTTCAAATTTTTATTATGGTCATATTTCTGATAGGCAAAGTCAGCCACACCAATGATGATCAATAACAGACCAATCTTCACGGTCAGACTATACAAAACTGTTCCCAAGAATGTCAGTGTGCCTGGAACCGTATCAAATGCCAGCAACCAGAATTCATCGATATGCGAGCGAATTACGGAAACACCAACATAGGCAACCAAACCGATCTTCATGACACCCTTGGCCAATTCAACCAATGAACGCGTGGAGAACATTCGTTTAAAACCTTTGGCCGGATTGATCTTTTCAAATTTTGGAACAAGTGCTTTCTTGGCCACCATCACACCGACCTGGGCGTAGTTCACAGCCAGTGCAGCGAAAAACAGGACCACCAGGATGGGACCCACAATAGCGGCATAGGCTTTCATGAACTCGGCGCTGTAGAGGGACACTGTATCTTGGGTGATAAGCATGCCAGCTGAATTATTATACACGGTCATCGCCAAATCTTTAAAAACAGCGATGATCTCATTGGCGGAATAGCTAAGCCCGAAAATCCCGGCAAATAGAAGTACCACCGAATTGAGATCCTGACTTTTCGCAACATTTCCCTTATCCTTGGCATCTTCACGCCGTTTCGGGGTTGCTTGTTCAGTTTTATCCTGGGCGGATTGTTGTTCGGCCATGGCCTCAAACCCCTTTCAATGTCTGCATCGTATTGAAAAGATTCTGCTGCATGTCTTCGTAAACGATATCAAACAGCATTTCGAACATATCCAGGGAGATCAACAGCACCATGAGACCGGTAGCGATCTTTAAAGGGAGGGTCACCATGAAAATATTCATCTGGGGCATGATCCGGGCAGTAAAAGCAATAGCTGTATCCACCATTAATAAGAATACGATGGCCGGTGCCGAAAATTGGAAAGCATTCATGAAGGCTGTCGCACCCGTTCCCATTAACAACCTGCCGGATGCTGGACTTAGTACGCCGGTTCCCACAGGAACAGTTTCGAAATTACGATACAGTATTTCGAAGAGCATTTGGTGTCCGTTCACCGTAAAAAAATAAGCCACAACCACCAGCAGCCAAAACTGACTGATTATGGGTATCTGCCCGGTGCTGGTTGGATCCATTACATTTGCCATGGCGATCCCCATTTGCCGACCGATGATCGCACCCGCCCAGCTAAATGATTCAAATATCACACGCGTCCCCAACCCCAGCATGAGTCCAATCAACAATTCCTGAGTAACTGCCAGAAATAACGCGGCATTGGTTTCGAACATCAACTCCTGCTGCTCAATGACGGGGAAGAGTAAAAAGCTCATCATGAGGGCCATGGCGATCCGCACCCGATTGGTGATCATGGGATAGCTCAAAATAGGCATGGCCAGGAGTAAACCTGATAACCGGGTAAAGGTCAGTAAAAAGGCGGGGATGACCAATGCGACCCTGTCAATCAATTCAAACATCAATTCACCATGAGTGGAATTTGGGCATAGAGTTCACGAGTGAAGGACAGCAGAATATCCAGAAACCAGGGGATCAAAAGCATGAGAACCATTCCGACAGCTGCCATTTTCGGGATAAAGGTCAGGGTCATCTCATTGATCTGAGTGACTGCTTGAAAGACGCCAACAGTGAGACCCACCAACAGACCAGCCCCCAGAAGCGGGGACAGGATCAGAATGGCCGTACTTAAAGTTTCCCGACTGAGATATAATACATATTCTGGAGTCATGTTAGACGAACCCTTCCACCAGTGATTTCACGATAAGATTCCAGCCATCAACCAGAACAAACAGCAAGATTTTAAAAGGCATGGAAATCATGACCGGGGGCAGCATCATCATACCCATTGACAACAGAACGCTGGCAACCACCATATCCAGCAATAACATGGGTAAATAGAGCAAAAACCCGATCTGGAAGGCTGTTTTCAATTCGCTGATGATAAACGCCGGGATGATAGTGGAAAGCGTCAGATCCTCACGAGTCTTAACTTCACCGTCCCCTTTCAGGTCAATAAATAGCTGCAAATCATTCTCACGGGTTTGGTTCAACATGAATTGTCGGATGGGAAGTCCAGCTTTTTCAATGGCTTCATCCTGTGAAATGGTCTCACCCAGATAGGGCTGCAAGGCTTCTTCGTTGATCTGTGAGAGGACTGGCTTCATAATGAACAAAGTCATAAAAAGTGCCAGGCCAACCAGGATCTGATTTGATGGAACTGATTGGGTAGCCAATGCGGCGCGCAGAAAATGAAAGACGATGATGATACGGGTAAAGGAGGTCATCATGATCAGGATCGAGGGCGCCAGTGCCAGAATGGTCATAAGCGCCAGGATCTGGATGGTCAGGATAAAATCACTGGGGTTCTCTGATTCCTCAACGCCCAGGCTGATCTTTGGAAAGGGTGTCTGAGCAACAGTCATTACTGGTAAGAGGATCAAGACGACCAGCATAATAATGTGAATTTTACGATTCAAGCTTCGTGTTCCTCTTTGGTTTCCAGGTCGAGGATACTGCCAAAGGAGTTCTTGGGCTGCTGATCCTGATCTTCTGGATTCGTCAATTCGGTGATCATATTGATGCTGGAATCCGAAACGCCTAAAAGCAGATATCTTTCTTCAACCACAACTTTAAGTAAATACTGTTTATCATTGATATAGTGGCGCCCCATAACATTTAAGTGCAGATCATTCTGGCCACCTATTTTCAGTTGTTTGCGATAGATCCTCAGACCTACTATCAATACCACGATCATGGTCAAAGTAACTACTACTACTCGCATGAGGTATCCACTGTAGTTACTGCGGGTTGTTATCACCTGAGAAACCTCATCCGGTTCCTCAATTTTATCAGGTGTCAGGATGGACATCATCCCCAGGATCGCGATCATAGCAAAAATGACAGCGAATATGGCTGTCCCTTGTTTACTGTAGGTCGTTTTGGTTAACCTGGGTCTCATCCCAAACTCTTGATGCGTTCAGCAGTACCTGCTAATTGAGTGATTCTGATACCAAAATGGTCATCGACCACAACCACTTCACCTTCGGCCAGTTTGCGACCATTGACAAATATACCAAGTGGTTCACCGGCGGCCTTATCCAGCTCGACAACTGAACCTTTGCCCAGCTTGAGAACCTCTTTGATGAGCATGGTCTTACGACCGAGTTCCACCAAGACTTCCAGATCCACATCGAGTAACATATCAATATTTCGGGGTTGTCCATTGGATCCCATTCCTGCATCGTCATCGAAGGCACCAAATTCTACCTGCTTAACGTCAACCTCTTCCTCGAGATCATCATCGATGCTCACCCTGGCATCTACTGCTTCCCCATTCAGCATATTTTCAATTTCATCTTCGGAAAGGGCATCCTCTGTTTTATTGTCATCCATAGCTGAGAAGTCGGCAAAGAGGTACTGAGTGACCGTATAGTTCTGTTCTTCCACCACGATGGTGTAGGCTGCCACCGCCCCTTCAGCCTGGGCATCTTCGAGATCCAAAGCTGCATTACTTTCGGCCATGCTGAGTTGCAGATCCTCGATATCCAGCTGGAGTCCCTCACCATCCAAGACTGCTCGTATCTGGCCAAATATTTGTTCAGTCCCCTCTTTGAGTCCCTCCAGATGCTCATCCTTGACTGCTTCATCGGCCTCCATTTCAACCATCCATGCATACAGGTTCAGCACCAACCCCGGTGGTAGCATCCAAACCTGCTGAATTGTTTGAGGTGTCGTGGTTTTGAACTGAAGGATAACTTTAGGAAAGTCCTCGTTCTGGATTTCGTTTTTAGGTTCCCCTGAACCGATGAGCGACTGATCGATGCTAAACTCGTGCTTGAATAGCTGAGTAAGAACATCCAGGACTGTTGCTCGAATTGATTCGAAACGATTATTTAATTTTGTGTTGAAGTCTTCGTTTTTCATGACCTTCATCTCCGGTAATTACATTGTGTATACGGATAGCGTTATTTTGATTTGATTGGCCCACAGAACCAGTATAGACCAGGCGATTCTCAGCAAACACTGAAACCTTTTCCCTGGTCCGACCATCCAGCAGGATGACATCACCCTTATTCAATTCCATAAAGTCGTTTATGGATATTTTTCCCTTTCCCAGAACAGCCCTTAAACTCACCGGGGTGACCGAAACGGACTTCATCAAGGTGTATTTCTCTTTATCGGTACCCTCTCTGGCACCAAACAGGACCTTCTCCTGATTCTCCGGACTGGATAGAATGCTGCTGATCCAGCGGTATGGATAACAGATATTCAACATGGATGTATTGTTATGGATCTTCGCTTCCATGGAAACGACAATTACCGGTTCTGAAGCTGATACGATCTGGACAAATTCAGGATTACTCTCGAAGCGGTTGACAACTGTATCAAATTGCTTTAATTGTTCCCAATTCTTGCTGATCTCATAGGCAATACGTTCGACCACCCTGCTCATGATCCGTTGCTCGATCACTGATATTGGTCGAACCATGGGAATCAGGTGCCCCTTACCCCCAAATAGTCTTTCTACAATAAAAACGACCAGTTGCGGGCTCACTTCCAGGACAAACTTGCTTTTGGGACCTGAAAAATCTCCCACGTAGATGGCACCAGGTGATACAATGGACATGACGAATTCAGAATACATGATCTGATCAATGGCCAACAGATTCATATCTACGATCATCCGTAATTGGGCTGATAAATAGACGCCGAAGTTGCGAGCCAGGCCTTCATGGATATTTTCCAGCAGCCGCATTTGATCTTTTGAAATAAGATTAGGACGCTTGAAGTCATAAAGAGAGACCTTACTGCCACCCCTTTTAGTTTGGATGTCAGCGTCATCACCGTTGGAAACGCTGGTCAGTAGGGAATCTATTTCTTCCTGTGATAATATTTTAGTCATGCAATATCTCCAGACAACTCATCCAGCATTACTGTAGTAATAGCTTCACGTAATACAGGCTATCAACCCTGCCAGCATTAAGCTGATTGTTAAGCATCTTGGTCAGATCGCGTCTGGATCTTTCCTGGAAGCCCAGATCAAGCACATGCTGAGCGGTTTGACGACGCAGGTAGCGAATGAACATATCTCTTATCTGAGGTTCCCTGGTGACGATCTCGTCAACTACCATCTGATCAGCAACTTCTAGGGCTATTTCGGCAATGACATATCTTCGACCACCGGAACCCAGGGTATTTACTGTGATATTATCAATGATATGAATGATCCCCATGGTGGGAACTTCATTTTTAGCCTGCTCTATGGCTGCCATCTCTTTAGCTTCTTTATAGGCTTGGTATTTGGGCCACAATAGACTCTTTGAAATAAAGAAAGCGCCCAGTGATAAAACGGACATCACGAGGACCAGAATAATGATCTTGACCACAGGCGATAGCCCGGGACTTGCTTCCTCAATTTCTGCTTCTGCTTCAAGCTCTTGCGGGACTTCTTCGGCCATGGGTACTCCTTTAGTCAATCCTCGTGATATTTCGAGGGTACTCCGTTAATTTTGTAAGGTAAAAAATCATGATCATGAGCTGTTTTTTCCAAATAATATGCCATATCCAATTTACAGGGGAAGTTGAAGGGGTAATTCAAGCCTCCCTGTTCAGATAGATCTGCTTACGCTTGAGGTCTAGCAATGAATTCTAACCCATTCAGCTTATATTTCGGCTACGATACCTGTAATTATTTCTTCCTTTACAGGCTCTTTCATATTGTTATTTCTGTTGTTATGATTTTTTATTCAATAACTGGCTTGTTATGAATTTGGCTGGTAAAGAAATTCTATCTCGCTCTGGTAACTGGGAAAAAGATTCCAAAATATCCCGGACTGGATGCCTTAACTTTGGGTATGAGTCCCTGACGTATCGGAAATATTTTCCCCTTTAAAAGACATTTTTCCTGGGCCAGATCCTGATAGAAACCTCAGATCCAGAGCTACTATTTAGTGATTTCTGCCGGCATTGGATCTTAATTAGAACCCAGAATTACGGATTCCCCACTGATCGTCAATTGGAATTATAGGCAGCAATTTTTCATTCGGTTCCATAAAATCTATCAATGTCGAGTAGGCCTGTCGCCATCATAAATAACCTGATGGCGCAGGCCCCTCACAGAACCGTACTTGAAGATTTCCCTCATACGGCTCTTCATCATAACTCACAAGAGTACTTCGATAAAGTGTAAAAGTTATGCATTA
>JAJRSW010000042.1 GCA_024278595.1 Fidelibacterota bacterium
CCATGATTTCGGACCTCGGTTAACTTCGCGCCACTTAAGCAGGAGAGCGGGTAGCTAATTATGGGAAGTACATCAGATATAAAAAATAACCTGGTCATGGAATTTAATGGGAATCTCTGGAAAGTTGTTGAATTTCTTCATGTTAAACCTGGTAAGGGCAATGCTTTTGTCAGGACCAAACTTAAGAAGATTCCCGGAGGACAGGTTATCGATCAGACCTTTCGCTCTGGCGAGAAGATCAAGGATGTCAAATTGATCGCTAATGAGATGACCTTTCTCTACGCTGATGAGAGTCACTATCACGTCATGGACAATGAAACCTTTGAGCAGTTACCTATCGATGCTGACCTTATGGCATCCGTAAAAGACTTTCTGAAAGAAAATGACAGTGTAAAGGTGTTATTTAGAGAAAGTACACCAGTAGACGTGGAAGTCCCGGCTCATGTGGTCCTGGAGATCACCGAGACAGATCCTGGTCTGCGAGGCGATACAGCTACAGGTGGTTCGAAACCAGCATTTTTGGAAACCGGGTTAAAAGTAACGGTACCCCTGTTTCTTAACATCGGGGATCAGGTTAAAGTTGATACCCGGACCAGTGAATATCTGGAACGCGTACGCAACTAGGAGAATATATTTTGAATACAAAAGATATCGAACAACTCATCGCACTATTGGAAAAATCCAGTATTTCTGAGATCGAGATCGCCAAGTGGGGTAAGCGGATCCGAGTCTCCCGTAATACTGGTAATGTTCTGGTCAAAAGCAGCGGTTTAGGCGATGCAGCCCTGCCGGCAGCAGCTCCAGTGATCACCACTGAGACCAGTGCGGAGGAGGAAAGCTCCCTACAGGGGATTGCGGTTAAATCACCCATGGTTGGGACTTTTTATCGATCCCCATCTCCTGATGTGGATCCCTTTATAAAAGTTGGAGATCATGTACGAAAAGGTGATACCCTGTGTATCATCGAGGCGATGAAGATCATGAACGAAGTTGAAGCAGAGATGTCTGGCGTAATTCTGGATATCCAGATCGACAATGCTCAGCCCGTTGAATATGGTCAGACCCTTTTCCTTATTGAACCCTGATCCCGGTATGTTTAAAAAAATACTAATTGCAAATCGTGGTGAGATAGCTCTGAGGGTTATCCGGGCCTGTCGTGAAATGGACATCAAAAGTGTGGCTGTTTACTCTGAAGCTGATGAACTTTCACTCCATACCAAATTTGCTGATGAAGCGGTTTGTATCGGCCCTGGTCCTTCCGCCCAGAGCTATCTGAATACTCAGGCCATTCTTACGGCAGCCGAAGTTACCAACGCAGACGCCATCCATCCCGGATACGGATTCCTGGCGGAGAACGCAGATTTTGCCAATATGTGCAAGAAGCATAACATTGAATTTATTGGACCTGATGGTGCCATGATCAATGCCATGGGAGACAAGGCCTCTGCTAAAGAAACCATGAAAGCCGCCGGTGTCCCGGTCATTCCGGGAAGTAAGGGAATTCTTGGGTCTGCAGAAGAAGCCCGGGAAATGGCAGATGAAATGGGTTACCCCGTAATCCTGAAGGCTACTGCAGGTGGCGGTGGTCGGGGGATGCGCGTGGTCTATCGCTCTGAGGACATCGCCATGTTCTATGGCATGGCCCAGGCCGAATCAGGTACAGCTTTTGGAAATGATGGTCTGTATCTTGAGAAATATATTGAGAATCCCCGGCATATTGAAGTTCAGATCATTGGTGATTCACACGGGAATATCTACTCCCTGGGTGAACGTGAATGCTCGATCCAGCGTCGTCATCAGAAACTTTTGGAGGAGTCTCCTTCAGTTGTCGTTTCTGAAGAACTTAGAACGCAGATGGGTGCGGCGGCAGTAAGCGGTGCCAAGCGAGTTAACTATGTGGGAGCTGGGACTATCGAATTCCTGCTGGACAAACACGGTAAGTTCTATTTCATGGAAATGAACACCCGGATTCAGGTCGAACATACTGTGTCAGAGGAAGTCACTGGGGTGGATATTGTCAAAGAGCAGATCGCCTGTCATGCCGGCGAGAAATTACCAGCCTGGTTGGAAAATATTCGCTTAAGGGGCCATTCCATCGAATGCCGGATCAATGCCGAGGACCCGGCCAAGAATTTTAGACCTTCCCCACTCTTCATAGAAAGTGTCCACTTTCCAGGGGGCAGAGGTATCCGGATCGACAGCCATATTTATGGCGGCTATCAGATCCCACCTCACTATGATTCCATGCTGGCTAAGCTGGTGGTTCATGGGCGGGATCGGGAAGAAGCCATTGCCCGCATGCTGGGCGCTCTAAAAGAATTTATTATTGAGGGTCCCAAGACCACGATCCCTTTTCATATTCAGCTGCTTGAGAATGAGAAAATTCGCAGTGGAAATTTTGACACTCATTTTCTGGAATCCTTTCAATATGACCCAAGTCGGGAATAAGGTTCGACCTTAATGATCGGGCGAAAGACTTATCCCGTTTTGAATCGCTGATTCGGCGGGATTTTTGCTATTCTGGAAAGCGCTGAACCGATTTTGTGGCCGAGAATAATTTAATCCGATCGAGGAGATCAATGATGAATATACCTGCAGATCTAAAGTATACGACTGATCATGAGTGGATCAAAATAGAAGGTGATATTGCTACTATTGGAATCACAGATTATGCTCAAGGTGAATTGGGCGATGTGGTTTTTGTTGAGCTACCAAAAACCGGTGATGTATTTACCAAAGGTGAGGTGGCGGCTACCATCGAAGCGGTGAAGACCGTGGCCGATCTTTTCCTCCCCTTAAGTGGTATCATTGAAGCCGTGAATACAGCCCTGGATGATACGTCAGAACTGATCAACCAGGACGCCTATGGAGCGGGTTGGATCCTGAAAATAAAGATCAGCGATCCATCAGAATTAAACGGGTATATGAGTGCCGGGGACTATGCAGCCAGCATTTCCTAACGAGAGAAGCATGCACCAGTACATCCCAAATACCGAAGAAGAGCAGCTCAAAATGCTGAATGAGGTTGGCATCGCCTCATTTGAAGAACTGCTCAGCAGCATACCCGAATCTCTACGTTATTCCGGAGATCTACCCTTGCCAGTAGCCAAGTCCGAGATCGAACATAAACGCGACATCCAGAATATCCTGCAGGGTGATGCCAATACAACCACCCATATCTCCTTTCTGGGTGCTGGGTCCTATGATCACTTTATTCCCCATATTGTGGACGTCCTGATCAGTCGCTCAGAATTCTACACAGCCTATACGCCTTACCAGGCTGAAGTTTCCCAGGGAACTCTCCAGGCCATGTATGAATATCAATCCATGATCTGCGAGTTAACCGGAATGGATCTGGCCAATTCATCTATGTATGATGGTGCCAGCGCCATGGCCGAGGCCTGTCTGTTAGCCGCCCGGCATACGCGACGTAAAAAGATCCTGATCTCCCGCAGTGTCAATCCCATTTATGTGGATGTTGCAATTACCTATGCCCATCATCAGGGTTTGGAATTTGAGTTTATCGACCTGGCGGAAGGTGTCACCAGCTTGAATGACCTGACCGCCCAACTCGATGAAAACGTGGCGGGTGTAGTGATCCAGAATCCCAATTTCTATGGTGGTCTGGAGGATCTAACGGCCATCAAAGCCAGTCTTGAGGATCAGCAGATCCAACTCATTGCTGTGGTGAATCCTGTCAGTTTAAGCCTTCTGGAAGCACCGGGTAAGCAAGGGGTGGATATTGCCGTTGGTGAAGGTCAGCCCCTGGGGAACCATATGAGTTTTGGCGGACCATACCTGGGTTTTATGGCGGTAAAAGAACCCTTGATCCGCAAAGTGCCAGGTCGCATTGCCGGTGAGAGTATCGACTCCCATGGTAAACGCGCATTTGTCATGGTCCTGCGTACCCGTGAACAGGACATTCGTCGCGAAAAAGCGACCTCCAATATTTGTACAAATCAGGGTCTTAATGCCTTGGCCGCTTGTGTCTACATGTCCTCATTGGGCAAAAATGGCCTCAGGAAAGTTTCGGAACTATGTACTCAAAAAGCCCATTATCTGGCTGATAGCATCCACGCTTTGGATGGGTATACTGTACTGACCAGCCATTTCTTTAATGAATTTGTGGTTGAAGTCCCTGGCTCAGCAAGGTCTGTGATTGAGACGGCTGCAACTGCTGGTTTCTTTGCGGGTGTATCATTGAGTCAATTTGAAACAGGGGCAGAACATAAACTATTGATTGCAGTGACTGAAAAACGGACCAGATCCGAAATGGATGCCTTCGTAGAGTTTTTAAAAGGGGTCAAGCCTTGAGTGTGTACCAAAAACTTCTGGATGTAAAAGCTAGCAAGGGAGCAGGCTACCTGGTCCTGGTCGATCCTGACCGTTGGGAATTGGATCAAGTTGATCATTTCATTGAACAGATCAACGCTTCAGGTGCCGATGGTATTATGGTGGGAAGTTCAATCATTTTGGGAAATGGCGCCCAAGCCAAGATGAAACGAATCAGGGAAGTGGCAACCCTGCCCGTGATCTTGTTTCCCGGGAATGTAAATCAACTGACTCCCCACGTGGATGCCCTCTTTTTTCTATCAGTGGTCAGTGGTCGAAACCCTCAATTTCTGATTGGTGATCAAGTTCAGGCCGCCCCCATTGTCCGGGAATTAGGTCTTGAGGCAATCTCTACCGCCTATATGTTGATTGAGAGTGGTCGCGTTACTGCGGCTGAGTTTATCAGCGGTTCCAAACCCATTCCCCGGGATAAGAGTGAGATCGCTGTGGCACATGCCCTGGCTGCGGAATATTTAGGATTTAAATTCATTTACCTGGAAGCAGGTAGTGGCGCCCAACAGTCCGTATCTACGGAGATGGTTAGAGCTGTCTGCAAATATACGGATGTACCCGTGATCGTTGGAGGGGGGATCCATTCACCTGATGAGGCTGGTCGCCTGGTTAATGCGGGTGCTGCTTTCATTGTCACAGGTAATGTGCTGGAGGATGTCTCCAATTCACACCTCATGGAACAGTTCGCTACCGCTATTCACCAGTAATAACTCATTTCAGTACAGCGCAACGGGATGCGCTGTTCGCGTCCTGGTCGGCCCAACCTTTCTGTGATGCTGTGACAAGGAAAGAGTAGGCCAGATCAGCACTTTCAAGCGGGAAAATTTCCAAAATTCATCATGGATATGTCAAATTAGAAAACGTATGTTATTTGCTGATTGAAATTGAATAAAAAGACCTGTCGATGCAGGCTTATGGCATGAGGAAAGTATGAGTGATACAGAGCTGACAAACCACGGTGATCCTGAATCAGCCAACCCGGAAAAACCTTTAAATTTTATTGAAGAGATCATTAATGATCATCTCAGAACTGGTCGTTTTGGTCAAACCGTGCATACAAGATTTCCCCCGGAACCCAATGGTTATCTCCATATTGGTCATGCAAAATCAATCGCCCTGAATTTCAGTCTGGCTGAAAAATATGGCGGTCTCTGCAATCTGCGCTTTGATGATACCAATCCCAGCAAGGAAGAGGAGGAATACGTCCATTCCATCAAAGATGATATCAGATGGCTGGGGTTTGACTGGGAAGATCGGGAATATTATGCATCGGATTATTTTGAGCAGCTTTATTCATGGGCCGAAAAACTGATCAAAGCGGGCCATGCCTACGTATGTGATCTTTCACCTGAGGACACCCGCGCCTACCGTGGAACCCTGAGCGAACCAGGTAGGAACAGTCCCTTCCGTAACCGCAGCGTAGCCGAAAATCTGGATCTCTTCGCTCGTATGCGCCAGCGGGAGTTTCCAGACGGCACCCGTGTTCTGAAAGCCAAGATCGATATGAGCCATCCAAATTTTAATATGCGTGACCCGGTAATGTACCGGATCTTACATGCTCATCATCACCGAACCGGGAATGATTGGTGTATCTATCCCATGTATGATTTCACCCACGGTCAGTCCGACTCCATCGAGAAGATCACCCAATCCATCTGTACCCTGGAATTTGAGAATCATCGACCCCTATATGACTGGTTCTGTGAAAAATTGGCCATTCACCATCCCCAGCAAATTGAGTTCGCCCGGCTGAATCTGACCTATACCGTCATGAGCAAGCGTAAATTTCTGACGCTGGTCAATGAAGGTTATGTGAACGGATGGGATGATCCGCGTATGCCTACCATCTCAGGATTACGCCGGCGGGGCTATACACCGGAATCAATCCGCAAATTTTGTGAATATATTGGTGTGGCCAAAAACAACTCAGTTGTGGATGTGACGATTCTGGAAAACCAGATCAGGGAGCATTTGAATGCCATCGCACCCCGGGTCATGGCAGTCCTCCGACCCCTGAAGGTGGTCATCGAGAATTTCCCGGAGGATCGGGTAGAAGAGCTGCAGGCTATCAACAACCCTGAGGACGAGCGTGCTGGCTCGCGGCCCGTACCATTTACTCGCGAGATCTATATCGATCAAAATGATTTTATGGAAGTCCCGGTCCGCAGATATTTTCGCCTTGCTCCTGGAAAAGAAGTCCGGCTGCGTTATGGCTACATCATCAAGTGCGAATCTGTGATCAAGAATGATGCTGGAGAGATCTTGGAATTACGCTGTAGCTATGATCCTGATACCCTGGGCAAACAACCCGAAGATCGGAAGGTGAAGGGTGTTATTCACTGGGTCTCTGTTGATCAGGCCGTGGATGCTGAAGTTCGAATATATGACCGTCTCTTCACTACTGAGCACCCTAATAAAGTTGAGGAGGGTCAGGACTTCAGAGCCAACATCAACCCGGATTCACTTAAGCTACTGGCTCATGCCAAGGTTGAACCATCACTTGGTGGGGTAAAGGCGGGTGAACGTTTCCAGTTTGAGCGGGTGGGCTATTTTAGCGTTGATCCGGACACCAGTGATAGTAAGCCGGTTTTCAACCGGATCGTCTCCTTGCGGGATACCTGGGCCAAGATCGCCCGGAAATCGTAGCGGTCTGCTAATAGATCCAAGTTTGGGTCTTTTAAAAGGGTGGGGACAGTTTGAACAAAATGGCCAATTTGGGCGGATCTGGTATTGGTACTTGCAACCTGGCGTGGTTGAGATTTATTTTCCTGGCAAATGATCAGAATAAACTGGGGTTAATATGAGTAAAAAGCTGATTCTAATTATTGTAATTTTGTTACTGGCGGGTCAGGCATTCTCCCAAAAACCCCTGCCTGTTTCTAAAGAAAACATCCTGATATTTATAAAACCCTTCCATGACCAGGGTCCTGACCTGAGCCAGGAGTGGCTGCAGATGGGATTACCCGGTTTTCTAAGGTCAGCTTTGTCAGACACGGAACATTTACAAACCTATAATATTCCTGATATTCAAAGCGGTTTGATCGATCGGCCACACCGCTTGCAGGATCTGATCTGGAAATCGGTATTTCAAAAAAATGTCGATCCTGAGTATGAGACCTATCTCATCCTGGGCAGCTATTCCTATCTGGAAGGTCAGATCACCATCCGCATGGATCTGCTTTCATTAAGAAACACTCGTGTTTTGGCTCATTTTGAAGACACCCTGCCCTATGCCAAGCTATTGAATTGGAAAGCTGAACTGGGAAACTGGGTCTTAACCCAACTGCGTCTGGCAGAGCGCTCTGCACAACCAACGCGGGCAGACATGCTTACGCTTGCAGATGAGACAGCGCCCCTGCCGGGCATCGCGTTGAGTGATCAGTTGACCACCCTCTTTGATTCCAAACAGCGAAATGAGACAGAGGATCTGCAGCGTAAATATGAAATGCAGTCCAGGATGAAGCTGGGCACCCAGTTGGAAAAATTGTGGCATGATATTGCCTACGATCCTTATCTGGCCAATATCCACGACATCCATACCCTGCGACTCCAATATGAACCAGATAGCGTCTTGGTGAGCTTTAAAGTGAGCTATCGAATCAATCCGCGCATTCTGGATGAGATCGAACATTTCAGCCGGACCCGCTCTGGTCTCGTCAGGAAAACAGAATCTTTTGAGGCACATTCCTTTATGGATCTGGGCTATATAGATGCCGAGTTCACGCGCGAGATTGCAGGTGGTGATTGGCGGATTGTACCTATCATCAGCATGGGTCATGATAAGCTTCCCAATCGGCGGGTCTTTTACCACTCTTTTCCAAGACCGATCCGCTCCCCGGGTGAGTACTACTATAACCAGGGTAAATTCAAACAACTGCTCCTGGCCATCCCCGGTGTTGATGCCATGCGGATATTTGCTCAGGAAGTGCAGCAGGTTTATGAATATTCAGTTGTAGTCGGGTATGATGAAGTAAAAAAACTGGATAAAATTCAGGTAAAATTTGTCGCTGAACAGGATTTAGGAAAAGAACTCTAATCCCACAATTATTCTTAGCCTGCATTATTCATGAATTATTGCCACGAAGACACTAAGCCACGAAGATTATTAAAGTTATGAACAAGGTCATTTTAAACAGAATTATTTGCGTCTGTGAGTGATAATTTTTGATAAGCATATATATTTTAAAACTTTGGGCCTGCGTAACTTAGTGGCTATGAATTATTCAGATTAGCTACAGATATGCCAGAAAAATGCGGTTTCGCTGAACATGGAGCTAAAAGTTATTGTCAATAATACAATCCGTGAAGATCCACGTAAATCCGCAGCAGATGAAAAAATAAAAGCAGACTAATATGGATATAGTTTCAACGATACTGATTGCCGTACTCACTGCGCTCATCACCTTTATTATCACTCGAAAAACAGCTGGGTCAGGCGATTCCAAGGATCGGGATAGGATCACTCGGTTGGAAGTGGAAAAAACCAATCTAGTCCAGCAACTGGAACGATCAGAATCTGAGCTCAATGACTCTCGAGGGGAAACGCTGGATCTGCGTGAACAGAATGCCACCATAAATACGCGTCTTGAAGAATCCAGAGACCGCCTGGTGGAGGAGCAGAAACGTCTATTGGAGATGAAGGACCAGTTGCAGGATAGTTTTAAAAGTTTATCCCAGGATGTCCTGCGTGCGAGTCAGAAAGAATTTTTGCAATTGGCCGAGAACAAATTCAAAGACCAGTCCAGGCAGAATCAGGATCAACTGGGCGAGAAAGAAAAATTGATCCAGAAATCTTTAGAGACCATGGATGGACGACTCAAGGATATTGTCCAGAAGTCCACAGAGCTCAAAACCGAGCTACAAACCTCCAAAGATGAAACTCAGCGTTTGCGAACCACAACTGAAACCTTGCAGACCTTGCTGGCCAGCTCTCAGAAACGCGGGCAGTGGGGTGAACGTCTGGTTGAAGATATTTTACGTTATGTCGGATTGCAGGAGAATATCAATTACACAAAGCAGCAGACCATGGATGATGGACAGCGACCGGATTACACGTTTAAGTTGCCCAAGGATCGTGAGATCAACATGGATGTCAAATTCCCCCTGGCCCACTATGAGAATTATCTCCAGACCAACGATGAGAAGGTCATGGAAATGGAAAAAAAAGCCTTTCTCCAGGATGTTCGTAAGCATTTGAACGAGATCAGTAAACGCGGCTATATCGATACAGCCAATGGGACGGTTGATTATGCCATGATGTTTATCCCCAATGAGTCGATCTACGGGTTTATCAATCAGGAAGACCCCGATTTTATTGGAGAAGCTCTGAGCAAGAAGATCATGCTTTGTTCGCCCATCACCTTGTATGCCGTCCTGTCACTCCTGAACCAGGCCACCTCAAATTTCATTGTGGAACAGCGCGCCAGTGAGATCATGGATCAAGTGGTGAAGTTCCAACAGCAATGGGATAAATTTTCAGAGGTGATGAAGAAGACCGAAAAGAATCTGGATATGGCAGTGCGTCAATTCCAGGAGCTTAGGTCAACCCGATCCCGGGCTCTGGAACGTCCGGTAAATAAAATTCTTGAGCTCCAGAAAAAAACCAGTCAAGCAGGTGAAACGAAACAGTTAGGCCTGGATGAAGCAGCTGGTGAGTAGCAGCTCTTAACCGCTTTTCTATGTATCTCCCTCTAACTCACATTCGTGAGTATTGACGGGTCATCTGACGAACGCCTCCTGACCTAAAACGGTATCCCAATTGATCGAGTTTGGCGATCAACGGAGCCTGCTCCTGCAGGATCCTGACTTCGCACATAGAGAAGTCAGGAGTTAAAGAATCGAAGAACAATTATACCAGTTAAACATCAAAACTGCATTCAACTTCTTCATCTTTCCTCATTTTTCCGCACTTAAAATCCTCACCATAGCTATACTTCGACAAGCTCAGCACAGGACGCTATGCTTCACATTTGAAGTTTGAAAAATGAGGAAATATTTTGAACTTATAATGCAATTTTGAAGTCCAATTGGTATTACTCACGATCTAAGTGAATTAACACTTGCTCAGGTTGCTGATGCAATTGGCAAATCTCTCAGAGCTGTCGAACGAGCAGTAGCTAAGAATGAAACCCGTTTACGTTACCTTGGTCCTAAAAAGGGTGGTCACTGGGAAGTACTGAAATAATACACGCTCAATCCTAAACTCTCAGAGACAGGAACGGGTACCGTTCCCAGACACCTATTCAGCAGGATCACAATCCCTATCGCGTCGATTATTCCATAGCGCAGGAATACCGGATGCTAATTTACATACGCTTGGTAAAACTGCAGGCGCTCGTCTGATACACAAGGGTGTTGATATTTGCAGAGTATCAAAGTTCCTCGGTCCCTGGATAAATGCAGGATCACTAAAGCCAACCCTTGTATAAGATCAAGCAGCACTTTCCGCTGACACCTGTTTTTTGACCTTGCGGAGTCGAACCGACAGCCAGGTGAGGGAGGTTCCGGCAGCTACAACTATGGCCACGATAGAGCCATACCAGACCCACTGATATGGCTTTTCCAGGATCACGGCAAAATAATAAGCCAGGGGACCACTGACCAGGGCGACCCGGATGGCGGTGATCACCATGGAGGGGATCCCAGTCCCCAAACCCTGCATGGAACGCCCTGAAATCATGCCGATGGCGATGAGCCAATAGGCAGGCGCGAAGGTGCGGATAATACTAACGGCGACCTCATTTACCACGGGATCATCAGTGAATATCTTGAAGACATAGGGGGCGATAATATAGAAGAGCACTCCTGAACCCAAACCGATCATCACGCCATAACGTAATCCATCCTTGATCACCTGAGTGATGAGATCAGGACGTTGGGCGCCGTAAAACATGCCCACCAGGGTTACCAGTGACCCGGCGATTGCCATCACCGGTAAAAAGAAGATCTGGTCCAGACGACCGGCAATTTGGTAACCGGCCACCACATCAGCCGAATAATGCACCAGAATCCAGTTAAACAGAGCACCGCCCATGGACATGATGATCATAGAAACTGAAGAAGGTATCCCGATCCTGAAAATATCTTTGAAGTAACTAAAATTTAGCTTGAAGACGCTGAAATTTAGCTGGAGCAAGGTCGCTTTCTTGAATAGAATGACCCGGGAATACATGACTACTGCCACCAGCATGCTCAAAACCGTAGCCCAGGCTGCACCGCGAATACCCATATCCAATCCGAAGATCAAAATAGGGTCTAGAATAATATTCACCACCGTACTGGTTACCTGGATCTTCACCGGTGTTTTTGTGTCACCCTCCCCGCTGAAGATGGAGCGCAGAAAAATACCCGTGATCATAAAAATGAAACCACCAGCGATGACGTGAAAATAATCCAGCGTATTGACCAGCAACTCGTCAGGCGTTCCCAGGAGCAGCAGGATCTCCTCCCCAAAGATCAAACCAATCGTACTGAACAGGCCACCGATCATCAGACCGAGGAGCAAACCATGCTCAGCTACGTTGGTGGCTTTTTCATGATCCTTGGCGCCTATGAAACGTGCGATCACAGCTGTGACACCGGTACCGAGACCAAAACTGATCCCCATGGCCAGCCAGAATAATGGCAGGTTAAAAGCCAGAGCCGCAATGGCATTTACAGAGATGCGAGCAACAAAAAACATATCAACAATACTATATAGCGTTTGCACTGCCATACCCATCATAACTGGTAGACCCAGGGTCCAAATCGCCTTGCGGGGGTTCGCTATAAAAGAATCCAGTCGAGAATTTTTTGCTTGTGGGTCAGATTTTTTCATGAGGACTAAATAAGTTATTACGTGAGTGGGTGCAAAGGTTTGTTTCCATCGAGAATGTACTTTGACAGATCCTGGCGGGAGATCTTGACCTCCGCTCCCATCAACTCCGGGGGTAGCTGATAAAAAGCGACTGGGATCATATAGCCGGGTAATGAACGTTTCAATTCTGAGATGATCTGATCCAAGTCGATCCCGACGGAGTCAATCTGGAGGTAGGCAGCCGGTCTGAAGCCATATTCCTGGTCGCTGAGCGGCAGGACGATCGCCTGAGCTATTCCGCTTAGATTGCCCAGGCTACGCTCAATGTGTTCCGGCTGAATATTCTCACCACCGGAGATGAATTGATTGTCTATTCTACCCGTAACCGTTAAGGCACCCTGTACATCCAAATAGCCAACATCACCGGTATGAAACCAGCCCTTCAAGTCTCGCAGGTTCAGCAGTTGGGAAGCTTCTATATATCCCATAGCCAGGGTGTCACCTTTGACCAGGATCTCACCCAGGTGAGAAATGATCAGATCCCGACCCTCCAAAAGCATTCCTGAATTGACCAGGGCAGTTGCTCTGTCTCGGGAGCTGGTGGTGGTGATCTGAGATGCCATCTCCGTCGAGCCGTATGAGACATGCAGCGGTAAGTTTTGATTCAAGCCTTTTTGGATCAAAGCTTTTGGGATAGCACTACCACCCAGCAGGATGGCTTGCAGGCAGCCGAGCATCTTTTTAACGTCTGCCTCTTGCAGCATTCTTCTCAGCTGAGCAGCCACCAAAGAAATGTGGGTAATTTGTTTTGAAAAGATGTTGGTTAGGATTGACTCTGTTGAAGTCGGTAATACCACGGCAGCCCCGCTCAATGCCCCACGATATAGAATAGATATCCCGCCAACATGGTACAAGGGTAAGGTAAGCAGCCACCTGTGATCAGGTTTAAGAAAAATATTCTGGTTGGATCCAAGAGCGCTTGACAGATGATTCAAATGGCTATGCTGTACGATCTTGGCTGATCCAGTCGAGCCTGAGGTCATTAACAGGGTAGCAGCAGCGCTGAGGTCAAATTTAGCTGACTCAAGCGACGCCAGATCTGAAGTCGGGCTTAACAGTTCATGATAAGTGATACTTAATTCTGGAACAAGCAGTCGCTCCGAGATGACCAGAGCAGGTTTGATATTCATCAGGATGGTTGAAAGGGTAGTTTCTGGAAAGCGAGTATTTAGCGGAAAAGCAACCAGGTTTCCCAGTGAACAAGCCCAAAGGAGCATGATCATCGCTTCCGGCCGGATATCATCCAGGACCACAATATCTCCGGCACGAAGCCCCTGGGCCGCCAGTCTTGACCTGACTGCCCAGGCTCTGTTTAATAACTGGGTATAGGTCAGTGATTCCTGCTCAGTGATCAACGCCACCTTGCCAGGAAACTGGTGGGCAGCTTCGATGAGCGGGTTGGTGAGCGTTGAACCCAAGCGTCGCTGATCCAGGGAGTCGTTATCAGTGCTCATGGGCGCACATTCACGGTAAATTTTTTTAATCATTGACAAGTATGATTTCATTCGGATTAATTAATATCGCAGTCACTTTCCGCGCATGCCAGCTCAAAGTTAACTTTCATAGAGTAATTCACAGGCTGAAAGATCCAGGTCCTGGGTGCTCAAAGTCCTGACTGGCATCCAACCATTTTGAATTGAAGCAGGGACCCTGGTTGTGCCGGCAGTCAGCGCTGATCGCGTATCCAAGCCAACGGCCAGGTTCTCACCGGTAATGGATCCAGCTAATTGGGCCAGGACGGCCAGACCCACATCACTCTCATAACTGGCAGAAATAACCGGTAATATGTTTTGGTCTTTGGCCTGATTTACCAGATTGATAAATCTGGCAGTACACCCGATGAGAGTTGGTTTTAGAACAAACGCTTTTAGACCTGTATATGAAGCAAAAGAAATGGTCGGGTCCGTGATACGGTGCAGGGTCTCATCAAAGGCAAAGTTGACCCCACACCCATCATAAAAACGAGGTAGATCAGCTGGGTTCTCCAGAGGTTCTTCGATATATTCGATGTCTGCTGATACCACCGCTTTGCCAAATTCCATAGCAGTGTCCAGATCCCAGGACCGATTTGCATCCAGGCGCAGTTTGATGTCAGGACCGACAAATTGCCGGATCTCCTGGATCCCACGCGCTTCCAGGATGGCATTAATTCGTCCTACTTTTATCTTCAGCGTTGAATAACCTTCACCAACCAGATAATCAGCTTCAGGAACCCAGTCAGACAAGGAACTCCTGATCAGGCCGTTAACCGGAATCTTATTGCTGGTATGCCCATAAAGCATGGCGCCCAGTGAGAGATTCCGGGCATTGGCCAGGAGTGAAAGCAAGGCGGTTTCAACCCCAAAATGGACCACTGAAGGAGTCGTTCGTTTTTCCCAACTCACTGGGCCTTCGGTATGTTGATGGGATGTGAATTCACCAAAATTGAGGATCCTGTCCACCAGCATGCTGGTCTTGTACAGCGCTGTTTCCAGGGTCTCACGGCTAAACCCGGGCAGGGGACTGATCTCCCCCAGACCAACATGTCCTGCAGTATCTGTCAAAACGAGGATCAGTCCTTCACGGGCTTTTAGCGTGATGTGTTTTAACTTCAATTCCTGCTTAAAGGGCAGGCTGAATTTGTACAACCGGGCGGCTTTCAGCTCCAGTGAAATATTCTGAAACTGGGGTGCTAACCGGATTCCCGCAAAATTTGATGCATTCAATCCCATAATTGACAGACTATTCTCAAATGACCCAGGTAATGCTAAAGACCATGGTGAATAGGGCTTGTAATTTAGCAGTCATCTTCAAGACTGCCAGCAACTCTTGCGGCTGCTGGTAGGTCGCGGTTATACGCACCGCATAAAAAGCCATAAATACCGTGATCGAAGTCAGCCCCACCAGGGCGTGTTCAGGAGCCAGGAAGATCAATGTCAGGGGGGCTAAAGTTGCGGCAATGATCGATAAACCATATTCATAAACTCCAAAATCCCGGCCAAACAGTGCCACCAAAGTCTGTTTGCCTACCTGGCGATCCTCTTGATAATCCCGCAAGTTATTGATGGACAACAGAGCCATGGAAAAAAAGCCGGCTGAAGCCCCGGCGATGATGGATGCAGAACTCCAGGTGTCAATTTGGACATAGGTTGTGGTAGCGCTGGCAATCGGACCGAAGAATAAAAAAGCCGGTAACTCAGCCAGCCCATGATAAGCCAGGGGGAAGGGACCACCGGTATAGATCACCCCCAACAATAGAGCGGCCAGGCCGATCATAACAATGGGCCACCCCCCTACATAAACCAGATAGATGCCGATGAGAAATGCCAAGCTGAAACACAGGATAAACCCGTTACGGACTGTCTCAGGAGCGATCAGACCAGCCTGGGTGACCCGCTGGGGACCTGTTCGGGTAGCCGTATCAGCCCCTTTTTTAAAATCAAAATAATCGTTGGCCAGATTGGTTCCGATCTGGATCAAGATTCCGCCCAGCAAAGCAGCAATGGCTGCTGGCCAACGGATGCCGCCATCAGTATGGGCTATAATCGTCCCCATGAGAATGGGGGAAACCGCAACTCCCAGCGTCCAGGGACGCGCTGCCTGGATCCACAGACCGATCCCAGTGGTTTTTATCACCGCTTGATCCCTGCGAGTGGATATAAGAATTGCATACCTACAGCCGACTTTGGACTTCGGACCGGACTTCGCTCACTAGAGCTTCGACCCGGCACGCTTCTCGACCGGACTTCGCACGCTCGAGCTTCGTCCTGACAGGCTTTTCGACTTTCAGACTTTGGACTTTAGACTTTCGGCTCACCACTCTCATGGCCGCCAGGGAAATTTCTTAAAGTCCGGCTTACGTTTCTCATTATAAGCGTTGCGACCTTCCTGAGCTTCTTCTGACATATAATAGAGCAGGGTAGCATTTCCAGCCAGCTCCTGCAGTCCGGTCTGGCCATCTACATCCGCATTAAAAGCCGATTTCAGCAGCCGGATGGACAAAGGAGAATGTTCCAGGATCTTGCTGGCCCAGGCCACCGTCTCTGATTCAAGTTTAGCATAGGGGACCACCGTGTTCACCAAACCCATATCCAGTGCTTCCTGGGCGCTATACTGTTTACACAGATACCAAATCTCGCGGGCTTTTTTCTGACCCACGATACGCGCCATGTAGCTGGAGCCGTAACCCCCGTCAAAGGAGCCGACCTTGGGGCCGGTCTGGCCAAAGATCGCATTATCAGCCGCAATGGTCAGATCACAGACGAGGTGTAATACATGACCCCCTCCGATGGAGTAGCCAGCCACCATGGCGATCACCGGTTTTGGCAGAGTGCGGATCTGACGTTGAAGATCCAGGACATTCAAACGATGAACACCTTTTCCATCCTTATAGCCGGAATCACCGCGGATGGATTGATCTCCCCCTGAACAAAAAGCCTTTTTACCCTCGCCGGTGAGTACGACCACGCCAATCTCCGGATCTTCACGGGCATCTTCAAAGGCTTTGATCATCTCTTGAACCGTCAAAGGCCGGAAGGCATTGCGTTTCTCCGGTCGGTTGATGGTAACTTTGGCAATCCCATTATACTTATGATAGTATATATCAGTGAAATCACCTGCTGATATCCAATTTATTGTTGTCACATTACTCTCCTTAAAATGTTCTGCGCAGAAATTGCTTTATCAGATGGGCTGTTTCCAATGGTTTTTCCAAATGGAAGGCATGATCTCCCGCTGCTAATATCTCGTGCTGAGCATAAGGCAATTGAGCCGTCATTTCATGATTAAATTCACAATATTTCTGGTCCAGAGCGCCACTGATCAATAACACTGGTAACTCCATATAAGGTAATTTTTCCCACAGCGAAGGCAGCGCACCATTACCCAGGCACTGGAGAGATCTTTTCAACTGTTCCGGATCATTATCAGAACGGGTTGTCATGAGCCAGAAGATCTGTTTGTCATTTTGGTAAAGGGATTGGAACAGGGGCAGCTCATACCATTCTTTTAAGAAGGTGGTAAATCCCACACGATCCAACTTATTCATGAGCTCTGTATCAGAATTTTGGCGTTGCTGACGTTCCTGAGCAGTTTTCAGCCCTGGTGCTGTAGATAACCCAATGAGTGCTGGGATACTCTCGTGAAACTGTTGTTGCAGGTGCAAGGCGATGCGCCCACCCATAGAATACCCAATGGGGATAAAAGTATGATAGCCTGCTAGCGAGAGTTGCAGTTTGAGTTGCTTGAGCAGTTTGGCGTATTCCAATTCTTTTGGCAGGTGAGTTTTACCATGACCGGGCAGATCCACCAGAATGTTACAGTATTCTGTAAAATGTTCTTCAACCAGGCTTCGCCAGTCACAGGCTGATCCCAGGAAACCATGCAGCCAGAGTAGGGGAATTCCAGCTGAATTGCCAAAAGTGGTAAAATGCCAGTTAAAATTGGAGGCTTCAGGAGGCACGGATAGCTTTGAAAATTTCCTGATGGTCCAGGTGGTTTTTAGTGCGATCCGTCTGGATTTCAATGATCATGGACCGCTTCCCCTTGAGGCTTGTTGCATAGACTTGTTGGAACTCGCTTATATTTCCTGGTTTTGCGTATTCAAGCGCAAACATCTCACCCGCTTTGTCAAAGGTCCTCCCATGCGGGGTTCCAAAAAATGCCTCGAATACATCAGCTTCAGATCGGACCGGCAGAAAACTGAAAATGCCACCCCCATCATTGTTGATCAATACAACAATGATCGGTTGTCTGGCTTGTGATATCAATGATAATGAATTCAGATCATGGAGGACGGCCAGGTCTCCGATCAAGAGCGTCAAGGGTTTATCAGAGGCATTCTGAAATCCAGCGGCAGTGGCCAATAGTCCATCAATCCCACTAGCCCCGCGGTTGGCAATAACGCGCCCGGAAAATTTATTGAGAGCCCCGAACATTTCCATCTCGCGAATAGCCATGCTATTGCCCAGCATAAGCGAATGATCCGGGTGGATCAATTTTGACAAGTAATAACTGATCCCGGGCTCGTTATTGGCAGTCCATGACTCCAACTGATCTTTGATAAGCTTAGACAGATCATTTTCAATTTGTTGCCAGGAGCTCATCCATATCCTTCTATGATCCTGCGAACCTGCTTTAGTCTCCCTGAGCCGCATCGCAGGGTCTGTGAACACTGATGAATGGGAATGAACGGATTCACAAAAGGATGCGACATCCATCTGGATCGCCAGATCAACCTGCTGATTAGGATCGATCCGTTCTGGGGTTGCTTTTACCGAAACATAAAAAGTATCAGGATCATTGAGATAGGTGAGCAGGCGCTTGGAAGTAAAGGGTCCACCGAGCTGGATCACCATCTCAGGCCGACTCAGATTCAATTCATCCTTCAAAAGTGCCAGGTCAAAATGATTGATCAACTGGGGGTGTTGGGTGAAGCGGAGCCTGGATTGCACATCGGGGAAGATCGGCCAGTTCAGGGATTCGGCTAAATTCAGGATCGTTTCATCATATTGAGCGTCTACAGAACGACCAACGATGATGATACCAGTTTGACTTTCCTCGATCTGCTGGTTGATCTGCTCCAGATGCGCAACGGGGATGCCTGGTTTCTGAGCGTGGCTGTCCCTGCCATTGTCACCATGATCCACTTGTGGAGAAAGATCCATATGTGACACGCTTGTATTAATAGGGTCACAATCGTTATCGAACTTGCTACCTGATATAGGCAGTAGCGGCTCACGGAATTGACAATTCAAATGAACGGGACCTGGTCTTGAGCCGGTGGCCGCCTGATAAAGCTCTGTTATCAGGGTTGAAACTTCCTCAGCTTGAGTAGTTGAGCTGGGTGGTGTCAAATTTTTAAATAAGCGGGGGTAATTCCCATAAATATTGTCCTGGAAAATAGCCTGATTGGCTCCCACATCGATCAGTTCCGGAGGACGGTCAGCACTGAGAATGATCAGGGGGATATTAGCCATGGAGGCTTCAACTACAGCCGGAAAATAATTGGCTACTGCCGTGCCTGAGGTACAGATCAGAACCGCTGGCACACCCCTGGCTTTGGCATGCCCCAGGGCAAAAAATGCTGCGCCACGCTCATCAAAATGGACCATGGTTTGTGCCTCAGGGTTACGGGCAGCCGCCACAGTCAGCGGTGTCGATCTTGAGCCAGGGGAGATCACAAATTGAGTGACTCCCAGACGGATCAATTGGTTGATCATCCCCTGGCTGACGATTAGATTTTGGGTCATGGGCAAGGCTAACCCAATAATTGCTGATAATTAACTGAGCTCATGACCATCAATCTAACCATGGGAATCATTCTGAGCAACGCGGAACCATCACCTCCGAAAGTGTTCCTGCGATCTGGTAGGGTCAGTGCAAGATCACCAGGCATTTACCTCGCAGTAGCTTGGGCTCAATGAGATACATTGATTGGAATGAAAAGAAATAATGTTTCATGAGACTCCCTTCCGGGCGGAGTTCGATTCGGATGGGTCCAACTGCAAGTGGGACGCATGAATGTGGGCTAGCGGGTGGGCTAATTTTGCGTTTACAGATCCAGCGCTTTTAAAAATTTACTGATCTTATCTTCGATCTCCTGCCACTCTTCAGCAGGATCAGATCCTGGGACGATACCAGCTCCAGAATATAAGGAGACTCGTTCTTTCTCAATCAACGCGGATCTAATTCCTACTACAAATTCAGTGTGATCATAACCAACAAACCCGATGGGTGCTGCATACCAACCGCGTTTGAAAGGTTCCAGGGTGGTTATGGCGTCCAGGGCAATAGCTGTGGGCGTGCCACCCAGAGCCGGTGTTGGGTGTAGATCATTGATGAGATCAGCATCATCTGTTTCAGGATCTAATTTGCCGACAAAATGTTTACAAAGATGCTGGACGTGGGAGAGACGGGTGACCTGGACCTCCTCATCAACACTAAGTTGTTCGCAATGCTGTTCGAGTACAGCTGCAATTGCATCCACGACAATGGTGTGTTCACGCAGCTCCTTATTCGAATTAAGCAGGGCCTTGGTAAACCGTTCATCCTCTCGGGTGGTCTTGCCTCTGGGGCGGGTACCAGCGATGGCCTCGGTGTGGATCGTTCGTCCTTGACGCTTGAACAGACGTTCAGGAGTGGCACCTAGAAAAGCGTGGTCCTTATCAGTCTGAAAATAAAAATTAAAGGTCTCTTCAGACATGCGACGCAGGCGCAGTAGATAAGCAGACGGGTCAACCGGATCGTTGAAGGTTAAAATTGCCTTCCGGGCCAAAACAACTTTTTCGTATTTACCCTGACTCATCTCGTTCAGGGCCGTTTTGATGGAGCTTTCCCAGGCAGCCTGAGCTGGAATATCCATCCGGTGCAAAATAGTCCGCTCTTCCCAGTCACTCAAGGTCAGTTCAAATTGGATCTCGTTAAGTTGCTCAATGAGCTGGTCAATGCTGGTTTCCTGATCCACCTGGTAATGATAGTTGCAAACCAGGAAAGTTCCGGATGGCGAGCGATGCAACTCAAATTGAGGAATTATAAACCGATAAGCCCCGAAGTTTTCCCATTCAGGGGCAGGTTCGCTGTCTCGTTCAAACTGGATTCCACCATAGTAACGAAGATCTGGACAGTCCGGGTCCAGCAGCGAATGCAGCTTGCTGAAAAGTAGGGAAAGATCTGGGATCTCACGACCGGAAATTTCATGGGCGATCCCCACACCAGCCATTTTGAACTCCTGGTTTCGATTGGCCCAGTAGGTCTTGATCGGTACTGTTTGACAGGCGAGCCATTGCATGGCAGCAACATTTTCAACCTCTACCTTACAGCGAATAATGCGCGAGACCGGTGAATTCCTTAGCTCGCCAAAGGAGTTCTGAAGTTGATCAATTAAGCGTTGTTTTGCAGATGCGAGTGCCAGAGGGTCCATATGGATAATTAAGAATTAATAAGGAATAATTAATAGTGAGTTGCTGTTATCGTTAGAGAGCTGACAAATACAACATACCGCACGTTAATGGCTGGGACGGTACATTTGAGAGGATCCTCGAACATGGCGACTATTTACTGTAAAGCTGGATGGTGGGCAAACAAATTCTCTCTCGTGATTATTAGTTTCAGCAGATTTTTTGATAGTCATGGGCAGCGATCTTCTTAACCGGGTTTCTGCAAGAATATAAGAGTACAACCCCCGTCTCCCGACTTATGTACTTGGGACAGTTATCAACCAGATTAGCTCTCGTTATATGGTGGCTATTGATATTGAATAACTCTGTGAACATCTATGTTTCATCTGTGGCTCATTAGAATTTATTTAGGAGAGGTATGAGTTGTAAACGCCAGGGCTAGCAAACCTTGTTTCACCTGAATCAGCGATTAAATTCCGCCTCGCAAAGGAGGGCGATTTGCCTAAAATATTGCTAACCAACGTTAGTATTGCTTTTATTTATCGGGAAGCCACCTACAGATCGGAATCAATCTCTCAGACCCATTTAGCTGAGACCCTCCAGGTTCTGGAGGAGCAGGCTGACTGGGTTCGGGTAAGACAAGCAGATAAGTATGAAGGCTGGGTCTCTCGGGCTGCTCTGGTTGAAAGACCAGATCATTGGAATACACATGAACTATTTTATCCTGCCACCCAAGTGACCTGGATCTACCAAAGCCCGGATCGAAATTCTACTACGGTTCGAGATGTGACCCTGCTGTCTGGATTACCAGTGCTGGGCCGCCAGGCTGGCTGGGTGCAGATCCAGCTACCAGATGGGAAGCTGGGTTGGCTGGAAGATCATCCGCGCCATCTGGTGAAGACCTTGGATGTTGAGCAGTTGATCCAGACGGCCTTCAGTTTTCTGGGCATTCAATATTGTTGGGGCGGACGCTCTCCCAAGGGCTTCGATTGTTCAGGGTTCGCCCAAACCTGTTTTGCAGTCAACGGACTTGAATTACCCCGGGATGCCTATCTCCAGGCTGATGAGGGTGTCCTGGTCGAGGGTGATTTTAATTCCTGGCAGATCGGTGATCTGATCTTCTTTTCAGAACGGCCCGGTAAGATCACCCATGTCGCTATCGCTTTAGGAAAAGGTGATTTTATCCATGCTTCAGGTTACGTGAGACTTAATAGTTTGAACCCGCAACATCAGGATCTTTACCATGAAAAATACGCCAGGATCTTTACCAGGACCATGCGCATTCTCCAGCAGTAGAAACCATTTATCATGACCGAATCACAAGCAGCAAAAAAGCCAATCTTACTTTCAGGAATTCAACCCTCCGGGCACCTTGCCCTGGGAAATTATGTGGGTGCCATGCGCAACTGGGTGAATTTACAACAGGATTATCTGGGCATATTTATCGTGGTTGATCTGCATGCCATTACAGTCAGACAAAAGCCTGCGGATCTCCGTAAACGATGCCTCTCATTTGCGGCCCAATATCTGGCAGCGGGTATCGACCCGGCCGAAAATATCATTTTCATCCAGTCCCATGTTCCTCAGCATGCTGAACTTTCGTGGGTGTTGAATTGCTATACCTATATGGGCGAGTTGAACCGGATGACGCAGTTTAAAGACAAGTCCCAGCGACATCAGGACAATATCAACGCTGGTCTGTATACTTATCCCGCCCTCATGGCAGCTGACATCTTACTGTATCAGGCCGATCTGGTACCCGTAGGCGCCGATCAAAAGCAGCATCTGGAGCTTACCCGGGATATCGCCAACCGTTTCAACCATACCTATAGCCCGACCTTCAAGATCCCGGAACCCTTCATTCCCCAGGCTGGAGCCCGGATCATGAGCCTCCAGGAGCCGGATAAAAAGATGTCCAAATCTGACAGTAATGAGAATAATTATATAGCGCTTCTGGATCCGCCGGATGTGCTGCGGCGCAAGATCAAACGAGCAGTCACTGATTCTGCCCGGGAGATCACACCGGAGTCTGTCAACAATGCCGGGATCGGTAACCTGCTGACCATTTATTCTGTCCTGAATGATCAAACACTCGCCGCTGTTGCAGATCAATTTGCCGGCCAGCAGTACAGTGTCCTTAAAGGGGAGCTAGCTGATTCACTGGTCGGCTTTCTTGAACCATTCCAGCAGCGCTACGATCAGATAATGGGTGAGCAGGGCTATTTAAGCTCTATCCTGGATGAAGGGGCTCAGCGTGCCCGTTATATGGCATCCAGAACCTTAAGTAAGGTCTATCGAAAGATCGGGTTTGTGGCGCCGGGACGTAATCGATGATCACTAAATCTCATCGGATTGATCTGGACATGTTTGAGGGTCCACTGGACCTGTTACTGTTTCTCATCAAACGTGACGAATTGAATATCTATGCTATTCCCATTGCCCAGATCACCAGCGATTTTCTGGAATATGTTAAGCTGGCTCGGGAGTTGAAGCTGCACTCTGCCGGTGATTTTGTGCTCATGGCCGCTACCTTGATGAAGATCAAAGCCCGGATGTTACTGCCCATCGAAGCAGATGGTGACGAAGAGATCGAGGATCCGCGGACTGAGCTGATGAATATGCTCCTCGAGTACAAACGCTATAAGGAGGCTGCCAGTGCCTTCGAAAATATCGAGCGTGAGGAACGGCCCCACTACTATCATATCCCGTCGGCCTGGAACCCTCAACAGGAGGACCAAACGGCCATTCTGGAAGATGTAAAGCTATATGATATTATGTTCACCTTCCAGTATCTGCTAAAGAACTATGAAGAACCGGTGACCCACGCCGTGGCTGTGGAAGAGGTAACTCTGACTGAGCAGGTTGGCTTTATCGGGGGCTTATTGCAGGCTAATACCAGATTGAGCTTTTCAGATATGTTGAGTAAATTTGAATCCCGATTAATAGTTGTGGTCACCTTCCTGGCGATTCTGGAGATGCTGCGAACAAGGCAGATTAAAGTGAAACAAAGTAAATTATTTGATGATCTGCTCATATCACGAGGTGGAAAATTTGGAACTTAATGAATTAAAACAGATCGTGGAAGCCTTGCTGGTGGCTACTCCTGAACCATTAACTGACGCCCGGTTCAAAGCCTGTCTGGGAGAGCAAAATGTTGAAGTCCCGCTTCAGGAAGTTATCAACGAACTTCAGTCTGATTATGAGAGCTCAGATCGCGCTTTTATTATTAAAAAAGTGGCCAATGGATTTCAGCTCGTGACCAGGGCTGAGTTTGAGACTTATGTAAAAGGGCTCTTTTCCAAAACTGGTAAGCTGCGCCTTTCTCAGGCTGCTCTAGAAACCCTGGCCATTGTGAGTTACCGTCAGCCCGTAACGCGCAATGCTATTGAAGCAATTCGCGGGGTTAGCTCTGATTCATCACTAAGAACCCTTTTAGATCGAAAATTGTTGGAAATTAGGGGTCGGGAGGACGGACCTGGTCGCGCACTCCTGTACCGGACCAGCACAGAATTTTTGCAGTATTTTGGCCTGAATACGGTCAAGGATCTGCCCAAACTCCGAGAGGTAGAAGATATTCTCAGTGAGGATCAGGGCGAATTGGTCTAGTGGTGGCATACATTTTAGATCCTTCAAATACCAATTTCCATATTAGGCATAAGGTGTCATACTTGCTTTTGATCAGCTCAGTAGCTGCTACTCGAAGTGCGCTTGCCGGGTCTCATCATGGTATATTTTATAAATGCAAATGGTATGACCCGGCATAATGGCTGAAGATTCTCCAGAGCTCATTCGTTTTAACCGCTTCCTGGCGACTGCCGGTCTAGGTTCACGGCGGGTCTGCGACAATCTCATTCAAAGAAACCTGGTAACGGTGAACGGCCAGGTGGAGAATAATCCAGCGATCCGGATCGACCCAGACCGGGATCAGGTGGTCTTTCAAGGTAAAACGATCCAATTGGAGGCGCAGCACCACTATTATTTGATCAATAAACCGGCTCAAGTGATCACCACCACCCATGATCCGTTTGGCAGAAAGACCATCATTGACCTCATCCCGTCCCAGGATCGGGTTTACCCGGTTGGGCGGCTTGATTACGATACGACTGGCGCCATTCTGGTCACAAATGATGGTGATCTGGCCTATGCTCTGACCCATCCTAAGTTCCAGATCCCTAAAACTTATGCTGTACGGGTATTGGGACAGGTCAGCCAGGACGATCTGAAGCGCTTACCGCTTGGCATAAATATTGAAGCTAAGACCCCCGCAATTGCCGAGGTCCTGGAGCATAGTTACTCCAGCCGTCATACCGACATAAGACTGGTGCTGAGAGAAGGACGCAAACGCGAGATCAAAAGAATTTTTATGGCTCTAGGGCATAAAGTGATCAAACTGCACCGGGAACAGTTCGCATTTTTACGGGTGGATGATCTCCCTACTGGGAAATTCCGGGAATTATCAGCTGAAGAGATCACAAAATTGAAGGAATTGACTCATGGATATCAAGGGTAAACGCATCATGATATTTGGCGGGTGGGGCCTGGTTGGCTCCGCTATTGCAAAACAGTTACTGGAAGAGCAACCTTCAGAGTTGATCGTCACCTCACTCCGGGAGAATGAGGCAGACGAGATCCAAAACATCCTGGAAAATCATCCCTTGAATAATGGGACAAAAATTATTTCTGTGCATGGTGATCTCTTCGTTCGCAAAGAACTTTCCAAGCTATCAAAAGCTGACATCTATGCCAATCCGGAGCAGCTTCAGCTGATGATCCATGACATTTACGATGATCTCGGGACTGATGAAATAGTGGAGAATTCCAAACTGTATCAGATCATGGACACCCATAAACCCCAGATCCTCATCGATTGTATCAATACTGCCACTGCGTTTGCCTATCAAAATGTCTATCAGATCGTGGCAGAACTCAGAGCTGAGATCAACGAGATCAGAAAGGGAAAGACGTCCCATGATCACTTGATCGAGACAGTCGAGCGGATTATTTCAACACTCTATATCCCTCAACTTATCCGTCACGTCCAGATCTTGATCGAAAGTATGCAGCAAGCTGAGACCAAACTATATCTAAAAGTTGGGACCAGCGGTACAGGGGGCATGGGATTCAATATTCCATATACCCATTCCGAGGAGAAACCTTCCAAAATGCTTATGAGTAAATCATCACTGGCCGGTGCCCATACGATGTTGCTCTGGTTGCTGGGCCGGACTCCGCACGCCCCAATTATCAAGGAGATAAAGCCTACGGCGGCCATTGCCTGGAAAAAGATTGGGTTTGGTAAGGTCGTTCGTCGTGGAAGCCATATTCCACTGTATGATTCTCTGCCAGGTATCAATACAACGCTTGGCACAGAGCTGGACAAACAGCCGGTAGAGACCTGGAAGCGCATGGGAACTGAATTTCTGGAGTCGGTCTATATCGATGCCGGAGAAAATGGTTATTTTTCTGCTGGTGAGTTCTCGGTTTTGACTGGTGAAGGACAAATGGAGTTTGTCACGCCGGAAGAGATCGCTGACCTGACCATACTGGAGATCAAGGGTGGCAACACTGGTAATGATATCATATCCAGTCTGGATGCTTCGGTGCTTGCTCCCTCGTATCGGGCAGGCGTGATTCGCAAGGATGCATTGGAGAAGATGGAAGCATTGGAGGAGGAAACCGGCAAGGATAGCGTGGCTTTTGAGTTGTTGGGGCCTCCCAGATTGACCAAGCTGTTGTACGAAGTCTATATCCTGAAACGTCTCAGGGGTAGCATTGAAGCTGTGCTGTCTGCTGATGCGGCAGAATTGGCCACCCAAATGGAGACTGAAATTCTGGAAAACCAGGAATTACGGTCGACCATCCTCTCAGTTGGTACACCAATCCTGCTCAATGATGGTAAAACTTTTCTGCGCGGTCCGGATATTTCCGAACCAAACTTTGAAGGTCGTACGGTCCTTGAAATTAACTCTGGAAATATTGAGAAGTGGACCAATGGCGGGTGGCTGGACCTGCGTGTATCAAATGTGAAAAAATGGCAGAAGCGCTTAGAAGCACTCAGTGCTGACATGAAAAAAGAGACTAAACAGGACTACAGCTCATATTATTTCAGGAATCGACGGTTTCTGGGGGGTACCCAGCGCATGGACATTGGTCTCATTGTGAACTGGGTACTTGAATACGAAGATATGGGTTACCGTATAAAATGAGTTATAGAAACAGAAAAATAAGTAATGGTTTATAACGGGTGGTTTGATTTTAGCTTTGAGATAGTTTGACAATATGGGCATCACCACGTTGAGTGGTCGCTTAACCATCAACGAAATCTTGTCCGCCTTATTTATGTTTTGTGGTAAGTTAGCGGACAGCAGTTTTGAGATATGGG
>JAJRSW010000043.1 GCA_024278595.1 Fidelibacterota bacterium
CGCTTGTACCAGTACTGTGTGTCTTTGGTCATAATACGTCTCCTTGGATTGTGTTTTTCCGGCAGCATGCGGGAAATTGAAACGTATATTAATCGATCATGGTCATCAAGCGAAACCGGAGCATTGCTTTTCCGCCGCGGAGCGGCTTATATGAACAAGGTCATTTTAAACAGGATTCTTTGCATCTGTGAGTGATAATTTTTGCTAAGCATCTATTTTTTAAAACTTTGGGTCTGCGTGACTTAGTGGCTATGAATTATTCAGGCTAACAAGCTACTTCGGACTCAAATACAAGGGATTACCAAAGGGAAATGTTGCAGGATACTTTGTTAACCTGATGTTAAACAAGGGAGCGAAAGTGAGTAAGCGTATTTTGGTCGTTACAATTGTTATTGCAAGCTTATCTACAGCGTTTGGAGGATTATTTGATTCTACAAATGTTCAACCACCTCACTCTGGATCAAAGGCTTTAGAGTTTGGTCTTTCGGGGCTGTTTAATTTTAGCCATTACATTGGCAATACAATTGCATTAAAAACCTTCTCCAGACCATATAGAGCCACCAGGTATACCTTAGCTACCAATACAGGTGGCTACAATCTTGCTGGTGATGGGCACGAATATGAATACAATCCCACTGATTCAACCATTGATTCGACCAATATTGATCAAACCTCACAGAGCAGTATCCTCAATGTATCGCTTACCCTGCAATGGATTAAATACCTGAAACCATACGGAAATTTAGCATTGCTGTATGGAATTGGTCCAAGCTTGGGTTATGAATCCAGGGAGAGGGAAAATAGTCGAGATCCAAGACTGCCAATCGTTTCAGGCTATTACCGCCAAAGCAAAGATGTTACCAGGACAGTCTATGCTGGTCTTGCTCCAGTAATCGGAATTGAATGGTTTTTACATAAAAACTTTAGTTTCCATGCCGAATACTATACCCTTATCAATGTAGGCTGGCAGTCATTTAAAGCCGACTCCGAGAATGAGAATGGCTGGGGTGGCTGGGAAAAATCTGACTTTGAGATGGAAGGTTTATACCATAGCATTAATAGTAGAGCCCAGGCAGGAGTTTCATTCTACTTCAGGTAAATCCGTACCACAGGAGTTTGGAATTGACTCACTGAATGGTGGTGGTTAACGATGATTGAATTCAGAGATTCAGTATTATGAGAAGCTGCTCAAGCTCAGGGCGTGCGGCAGACCATTGCTGCAGCAATTATCCAGAGGAACGATTGATCAGCCCGCTAAACCAGCTAATTGGGGTTTTTAAAACCATGTCCCTATGAGATGTAACGCAACTATCCCATATACTATTTGCACCTGATAATCTATGTCCCAGGGGTTGGCCCGGCAGCAATCACTTCCTCAGTCACGCCATCATGAAATTGCTTAAAGTTCTCCACAAATTTCTCAGCTAATCTGTGGTAACGATCTTGATAATCATCCTTGTTTGACCAGGTGGTGATGGGGTCAAGAATGTCTGAGGGTACTCCTGGACAGCTGGTGGGAACTTGAAAGCCGAAGATCGCATCCGTCTTGAACTCAACTTGATCCAGTTCGCCGGTCAGGGCTGCATTCAGTAGAGCCCTGGTATGCTTAATACTGATGCGCTCACCAGTTCCGTAGGGTCCACCAGTCCAGCCCGTATTGATCAACCAGCAGTTCACATCATGTTTCAACATGCGGTCTTTTAGCAGTTGGGCATACACATAGGGATGATGCACCATGAAGGGAGCTCCAAAACAGGCGCTGAAGGTGCTCACAGGGTCGTCACCGAGCCCTATCTCGGTTCCCCCAACTTTGGATGTGTAGCCCGAGATAAAGTGGTACATGGCCTGGTCAGCACTCAATTTTGAGATGGGAGGCAACACACCGGATACATCACAGGTCAGCATAAAGATATTTTTGGGGTGTCCACCCCGGGCCTCTGGAACAGCATTACTGATAAATCCCAGCGGGTAGGATGCCCGGGTATTTTCAGTATACATGTCGTCATCCAGATCTAAATGCCTAAAACGTGGTTCAAAGACCACATTCTCCAAAATGGTCCCAAACATCTTGGTGCAGGCATAAATCTGCGGTTCGGCCTCCGCATTCAGATTGATGACCTTGGCATAGCAACCACCTTCGAAATTGAAGACACCCTTATCACTCCAACCGTGTTCATCATCGCCGATGAGCCCCCGATCCACATCGGCAGAAAGAGTGGTTTTTCCAGTACCGGATAGTCCAAAGAAGATCGCGACATCACCCTGTTCTCCAACATTGGCAGAACAATGCATGGTGAGTACATCCCGTTTGGGCAGGAGATAGTTCATGATGGTGAAAAATGATTTCTTGATCTCACCTCCATATAGCGATCCACCAATAATGGCCAGACGCTCTTCAAAATTCAGGATGATGAAGGTTTCACTGTGAAGACCATCATATTCAGGATCAGCTTTTAGATCTGGAGCAGAGATGAGGGTAAAGTGAGGGACATGTTCTTTTAGTTTTGCATCATCCCGCTCAACGACAAACATGTTGCGGGCAAACAGACTATGCCAGGCTTTCTGAGTGATGACCCGAATAGGCATACCATATTCCTTATCAGCCCCTATGTAGCAATCCTGGACAAATACATCCTTGCCCTGGAGATACCCCCTGAGCCGGTTGGCCAGGTTGGCAAATTTTTTCTTGGTATAAGGCTTATTGTGTGTTCCCCACCAGATATCATTCTTAGTAGTCCCCTCTTTAACTACAAATTTATCATTAGCTGCCCGGGCTGTATGCTTGCCGGTATAGACCAACAACGGACCATTGTGAGCGATCTTACCCTCTTCACGATCCAGTACTTCCTCATACAGCTCCGAAGTGGAAAGATTCCAGTAAACATTTTTCAGATGCTTCAGCCCGTGATTTTCCAGACCATAGTTACTGGCCAGACTATCGGCATATTGAGATTTATTCATTTCATCACGTATTTGTCGTTTCATGTTCTACCCCTGGTTTAATAATAATAAAAAAAGTCACGTCAAGAATAAACGAAATCCCTGCCCTTACCAAGATTTGTTTAACAAAAAAGCTCCGCCTAATTGACGGAGCCTTAACAGCAGAATAATTTAGGTGAGCAAAGCTTAGGGTTGTGCAAACTCGACTTTGAACCACACATCCAGATCGGTCTGATCAGGACGACCCTGCATACCAGGTTGACCGCCCGAATGTCCACCCCCTCTTTTGCCCCCGCCAGACATGGCACCACGACCACCAGCGGACAAGCCCCCGCCAGACATGCCACCACGACTACCAGCGGGCAGATTGCTCCGGTGAAATTCAGAGCTGAGACCCACTCCAAGTCGTTGGCCCGCTTCATAGTCCTCGCCCAGTAGAGCCAGGGGTATCTGGTACTCCAGCACTAAACC
Source organism: Fidelibacterota bacterium (assembly GCA_024278595.1). GTDB lineage: Bacteria > Fidelibacterota > UBA8477 > UBA8477 > JABMPR01 > JABMPR01. The sequence goes on from JAJRSW010000043.1 coordinate 3,412, forward strand.
ACCGGCACCAGCCATGGCAGTCGCCAGCAAATCAGCCGGTCCCAGACGTTCTCTCCCGCTACCGTCCACCACGATGAGATCAAGATCTCCTTTAAAAGGTGACCTGGTGCGAAACAAATCCTGCCTGTCAGTATCGCTGTTGCTACTGGATCTATTGCCTGAGGTTCCAGGATGTCTATCCATGGGGATGAGACTTTGGAATCTAACCCCCAGCGTCTCCCGCTCTTTCCCCCTGGCATCAACCCAGATGGTCAACCCTCGCATAGCCAATTGACGCTCAAAAGTTCTATCCATACTATTGATAGCCACGTAGAGGTAATTCTTGTCATGACTGATCCCCATGGCAAAATCTTCGCCTTTGGGAATTTCAAAACGGCCTGCCCATTCGTCTGGATGACCATCGATTCGCATGTCCGTATTTGCAGCCTGGCTCACATATCTGGTGCTGGTACAAGCCTGAAGCCCCAAAAGCACAGGGAGAATTAGCAATAAATTTAAATGGTTTGACATCTCAACTCCTTGATTCTTTTTTAACAGCCCTTTTTAGATGCTAAAAACTATAAAAGGTTAAGAGGAATATTGAGCCAGATCCCCTGTATGATATGCTGGCCGCGACCTTCCAGTTTATTCAGATTGGTGTCGGTTGATCTGTCCGCTGAGCAGGTAGTCAACATCTTCAGCAATATTGGTGCAATGATCAGCGATCCGCTCAAGGTAACGGGATACTGCCAAAATTTCCAGCCACAAACTCACGTGTTCAGGGTCTTGCTGCATGAATGAACCAATGACGCTATACATGGCCTCGTGGAGGACATCCACTTGATCATCCTCAGCCAATACTTCAGCCGCCTTCTCCCCGTCCAGGTCAACCAGAGCATCCAGGCTGTTTTTGAGCATCTGCTGAGTGATCCTGGCCATTTCCGGGATCTCATCAGGGATCTGCATAATATCCTGAGTGGCCAATGAGGCAGCGCGGGCAGCAATATTGGCAGTCAGATCACCGATCCGTTCCAGATCATTATTGAGTTTTAGAAAGGCAACGAGATATCGCAAATCTATGGCCACGGGTTGGTAAAGGGCAAATATTTTCAGACAATCTTCCTCAACTTCAACCTCCATGGCGTCAATAACAGTATCCCGCGCCATGATCCGCTGGGCCAGATCTGCATCACGCTCTAATAAAGCCTTGATACTTTCACGCAGATTTTCCTCGACCAGGGTCGCTTCCTGAATAATCTTCTTTTTCAGAAGCTCTATTTCTCGGTGTAAGTGCTGCACCATTTTTCCTTTCATTCCTAGCCAAACCTCCCTGTAATATAATCTTCTGTTCTGTGTTTTTCCGGGGTGGTGAATATTTGAGAAGTTTCACCATATTCAATCAGCTCACCCTCAAAAAAGAAAGCGGTATGATCCGATACACGGGAAGCCTGCTGCATATTATGGGTCACGATGATGATGGTGTATTTTTCTCTGAGCTCACCGATCAATTCCTCGATCCGGGCGGTTGATTTTGGGTCCAATGCGGACGCCGGTTCATCCATGAGGATCACCTTGGGCTCAACTGCCAGCGCGCGCGCAATGCACAATCGCTGCTGCTGTCCCCCTGAAAGCTCCATGGCACTATCATACAGGCGATCCTTCACCTCGTCCCAGAGTGCAGCCCCCCTAAGGCTATGCTCCACGATCTGATCAAGAGTGGATTTGTTCTTTTGACCATGAATGCCGGGTCCATAGGTGATGTTATCATAAATGGACTTGGGGAAGGGATTTGATTTCTGAAAGACCATGCCCACATCCCGTCTTAATTTTACTACATCTGTTTTGGGATCATACAGATCCAATTCATCCATACTGATCCGCCCGGTGTGGTGAGTGCCGGGGATAATATCATTCATGCGATTGAACATGCGCAGAAAAGTAGATTTGCCACAGCCGGAGGGACCAATCAATGCGGTCACCTGTCGATCCGGGATCGTCATACTGATATCAAACAAAGCCTGATTGTCACCATAGAAAAAATTTACCTGCTCAACCATCAGTTTTGCATTTGCTAAAGCTACCATTTAATCTTCTTTCTATAATGATTTCTCAATATAATCGCTGTCAAATTGAAAAATACGACAATGATGATAAGCACCAGGGCTGTCCCATACTGCATGGGCAATACTTTCTGAGTGTCAGGATGCTGGGTTGCCAATACGTAGAGATGATAGGGCAAAGCCATCACCTGATCAAAAATTGAATGTGGCAGTCGGGGTAGAAAAAAAGCTGCCACGGTTAATAAAATGGGCGCTGTCTCCCCTGCTGCCCGACCGATACCCAGGATCGATCCGGTGAACATACCTGGCAATGCATACGGGAGGACATTGGTGTAAACCATTTGCCACTTGGTGGCACCCAGTGCCAGACTGGCCTCTCTTAAGCCCTTGGGGACTGCCTGGAGGGCTTCTTCGCTGGAGACGATGATGGTGGGCAGGATCATAAAGGCCAGGGTCAAACTTCCGGCTAAGATCGAAGCCCCAAAGCCCAGGAACAGTACGAACAGACCCAGACCAAAAAGCCCAAACACGATTGATGGGACACCTGCCAGGGTGATAATAGCCAGCCGAATACTGCGATTCAAGCGGCCCTGGCTGGCATACTCTGACAGATAGATAGCAGAAGCCATTCCCAGGGGAAGCGCAAAGGTTATGGCACCTGCCACCAAATAAATAGTCCCCAGAATGGCCGGAAAGATGCCCCCCTCAGCCCCACTCCGCCGGGGAAGCCCGGACAAAAATTCCCAACTGATGGTGGGAATGCCTTTGATAAAGATATCAAACAGTAGATATCCGACCACCATCACGACGAAGTAGGTGACGGCTCTTACCAGATTAAAAATGAGCTTTTCTTTTGCCATGGCCGTCATCGCATCTGGTACTTTCTCAGGACTTGTTGGGCGATGAGGTTCAGCAAAAAGGTCATAATAAGTAGGAATATCCCCACCCAGAAGAGCGCTTGATAATGGGTACTGCCAAAAGCGACCTCACCCATCTCAGCGGCGATGGTGGCGGTCATGGTTCTTACCGAGCTAAAGGGATTCAAGGTCAATTTGGCGGCATTTCCAGTCACCATTAAGACAGCCATGGTCTCTCCAATGACCCGTCCCATGCCCAGCATGACAGCGGCGATGATACCGGGTAATGCCGCCGGAACAATTATCCTGAAAATGGTTTGCAGGCGATTGGCACCCAATGCCAGAGACGCTTCCTTATAGGATAAGGGAACGCTCTGGATAGCATCCTCACTCACAGTAATGACGGTTGGAATGGCCATGAGTGCCAGCAACAAAGCACCGGTGATGGCAGATAAACCGGTGGACAGCCCAAACAGGTTCTTGATGATGGGACTTAGTACGACCAGACCAAAAAATCCGATCACCACAGATGGAATCCCGGCCAGGATCTCAATAAAGGGTTTTAAAAAACGCTTTTCTGTGGTGGTGGCGATCTCTGCAATATAGATGGCTCCCAACACTCCAAACGGTATCATCAGAATAGTAGCCAGCAGCGTGATCAGGATCGATCCGCTAATCAGAGGCAGTAGACCAAACACTTCCCGGTTAAAGGAGACCGGGATCCACCTCGTTTGCAGCAGATCAGAGAAACCAGGTTCCTTAACAAAGGGGAGCGCTTCTTTGCCCAGGAAAAAGAAGATCAGTAACACGATCAAAATGCTGGTTGAGGCAGCCCCAACCAGGATGGTGTAGATCGCCTTATCCCGCCAGGTGTTCATTATATGGTCCTAATTGACTGGTACGTATCCGGCAGCTAAGACAATAGCTTGCCCTTTGTCGGAAAGCACAAAATCTATAAATGCTTTTACGGCACCTGAGGGTGTTCCATCGGTATAGAAATGCAGGGGTCTGGCGATCCCGTAGCTGGCATTCTGGACCGAGCTAACCGATGGCAAGACTGCAGGAGTATTCGCATCATTTTTAATACCTAACATTTTAACTTTATCCCCGGCCATGGTGCCATATCCAAGCCCTACATAACCAATGGCCCAGGTATCTTGCGAAACGCTCTGGATAATTGCTGAAGTGGATGGCATAAGCATGGCTTCCTGAGCATAATCTTTTTTCTGCATGACCCGTTTCTGAAAGAAGACATACGTCCCCGAGCTTGATTCGCGGGAGAGTATGACAATTTTTTCATCCGGACCTCCCACATCCTTCCAGGAGGTATAGGCACCGGTGTAAATTTTACCGATCTGTTCAAGACTGAGTTCACTGATGGGGTTGACTGGGTTCACGACCACAGCAATACCATCTCGAGCGGTTACAATCTCATTGGGAGCCAGCCCTTTCTCAGCCGCCAGCGTCTCTTCTTTGCTTTTGATTTTCCGGGATGCGATACAAATATCGGTTGTACTATTCAAGAGAGCGGCAATACCAGTGCCTGAGCCACCACCAGTTACTGAAATATCCACATCGGGATGCTGATCCATATAGGCCTCAGCCCAGTTGCTGGCCAGATGGACCATGGTATCCGAGCCCTTGATGATGATGTATTTTGGTGCCGATGCACCACCTGCTTTGGCGTCTTTATTAGCCCCACAGCCGACTAGCAATGCCATGGATAATACCACCAGGCTCACACTCATAAATATTTTTTTCATCGCTTCATTTTCCTTATTTTAAACCAATTTTTATCATGTTCACAATCTGCTTTTAAATTGTGAGGATTGAGTTAGCATTCCGCAAGAATTGCCTGCCATCGAACGATAATCTTTCCAAATCATCCAGCATGCATGCCAACTATTTCCAGCCAGCAATGCTGACATAATCATTTAGTCTGAATAATTCATAGCCACTAAGTCACGAAGGTCCAAAGTTTTAATAAATATATGCTTAGCAAAAATTATCATTCACAGATGCAAATAATTCTGTTTAAAATTACCTTGCTCATAACTTTTATAATCTTCGTGACTTAGTGTTTTCGTGGCAATAATTCATGAATAATGCAGGTTAGATCTTGAACCGGAGATTCACTGCATAAGTGATCTCAGGATCTTCACCATCCGGGATATCAACCCGCAGGTTTGGAGCTATGTACAATGCTTTTTCAGGCTGATAGCTGGCACCCAGGATGATATATTTGTCAAATGTTGTCTCAGCAGAATTAATATCCAACCGACCGTAGGCAGATAATTTCTCGCCAAATTTATAATTGATATAGTTTGAAATCAGATTCCGGCTGGATATGATCTGGAAACTCCTGGTTAGCACAGCCACCTCTGCCCCGACTTTAAGCGGTCCACCAGACCAGGCCGCGAATCCGGCCACAACAGTGATATTACCGGTTTCTTCAGTAGTGTCACTCCCCATCAACTCATAGTCTTTTTGCTCATAGCTGAAGGCCACACCGGTATTAAAGCCCTTTTTCAATTTAGCGGATCCGTAGAGCAGGTTCAGCGACAGTTTTTTGTATTGATCGTCTTCGTGTTTTTTATACCCCGTGCCATTTGTGATCATCAGTCCTGAAGTAACCGCCCCGAAGGACTTTTTCCAGCCAATGCCCATATCAGCTGAGCTGGAATACTTATGTTTATCCATGGCGGATTTTTCGATAAAGCGATAGCCCCAGTTATGCTCCTGGATCTTGAACATATTCATGCCCTGGAGACCAAAGCTGAATTTTCCCAGAGCGGTTCTCCAATCAAGTTTGGCGTTCTTCAGAAACAAGCTGTAGTCGGTTGCGCCACCAGCACCGACATCGGTTTGGAATTTATAACTGACACTTTCAGATACTTTGTTTTCGAAGGTGAAATAAGCCCGACTGATGCCAAAAGAATTGTTTTCCAAGTTGGCCAGTGCGTAATTAAAGTAAGTGTCACCACTTAATTTCAGATCCTTGGCCCAGGCTATTGAGAGGATAAGGATGAGGACTGTGATCAGAGTTTTAGGCATTTCTGTAGATCTCCAATTTGAGTTATTGTTTTCATTTCGGAGCAAATATGCAAATCAATTGTTAGCAATGTGTTTGGACATGGTGAGCTTTTTGTTGGATTAAGCTAAATTTGACGCTCCTGCAGAAAGTCCCTTCCCCACACGATTTTTGGGATCCATAAGACCCTGGATGGGGAAAACTCAGTTTATTATGCGGGGCAGACCCAAAGCTCAAATTGAATTGGACTTGTATGGAACCGTCTACAACATGAGATGACTAATGAATATCGTCCCGTTTACAGAATTGAAGGAAATGATCGCAGGATATCACTGGAGGATGGCTTGAGAGAGCTATTTTCTGTGATCTTGACAATAAAAATCAATTTATTGGAGATATGATTGAAAAATGTCTCAAAACCGAAATAACAACCGTTGCATCCATATTTTCACACAGCATCTCAAGTCGTGGGTTACTAATGATCTGGGGTTCCAGGAACCGTTTTAACGGTTTTTGGGAAAGTGTTAACGACTAGTGTCCTGAGCTTTCAGCGAGAGAAGTAGAAAACCTGAATACCTTATTTTCCCCAAAAAGCTTTCATCTTCTTTTTGATGGCTTCAATCTTCTTGATATCGGCGCGGGCTTGATTTGCGAAGTAACCATTCGGTTCAATTTTTAGTGATTCATAATAATTTTCCAGAGCAGCATCATAATCATTGCGATCATTTTTATAGCGAGCCTGACCCATGAGAAAGTAGGGTAGACCAGACGTCGGATCGAAATTGGCTGCCAGACTGTAGTCACTGAGGGCATCCCAGAGCCCCTTATGGGCTCCCCGATTATATTTTTTCTTTCCCGCCAGGATCTTACTACAAAATTTATCCTGATCTGAATCAGGTGCCAGCCAGGCGATCTGTTCAGCGGCTTTACCAGCGGCCTGCCAATCACCCCGACCCATTACTTTTAACGCGCGATCATACCACAGCTCAGTGGCCAGAAACTGGAGTGAATCGGCATCGAATCCGGATTGGAGGGCAGCTTTATAATATTTAGCGGCTGTAACTCTTTTTCCCGCCCTAAAGGCACTTTCGTAGGCCAGACGGTACACCTTGGCACTGGCCTGGTCAGCCTCGATAATGGTCTCATAGTGCTTGAGGGCTCCCGAATAGTCCCCAGCCTTAAATAACACCAGCCCCGGTTTAAGATCGGGTCCTAAAAGACCAGCACAATTGCCAAGTAACACGAGTATGATCAGGGTGAATAGGTAATATTTTTTTTTGAAAGTTCGCATGCATGCCTCAGGTCAGATATTTACAAAAAGCGAGGATCCAGATCCTCGCTTTTTAAACTTCACAGTGACTTTGATTTTGTCTAGTACCAGGTAAGTCGTCCCATGAAAGTGGAAACATCCATTTTCTCGTTATAAAGTGATACCACATCAACTGCATCAGCCGTGGCAGCGATTGATACTTCATCTTTATACTGGACTTTTACGACCACGCTGACCCGGTCAACCTTGGTATTGGTCTTAGTGATGGCGGCACCACTGGCGGCAAAGGATACGAGCAAGGCCTCATCAAAACGATTCCGGCCAGATTTCACGATCACTAGCAATTGCAGAATGGTCTGTCCATTTTCTTGATAGGTTTTCAGCTGAAAATCAGCATAGTCGACCTGGTAGCGATAACTCTTAAAGATCTTTTGCGCTTCCTTGAACATGGCCGCACTACCCTGGCCATAGCTAAGGGATGATATGAGTAGAATACTAAGTATTATTAAGGTCAGTTTCTTGAAATTCACGCGGATTGCCTCCAATTCAGTCAAACATTTTGAGTAGGCAATATACTTTTTGCGTGGGCTGAATCAAGCGCTATGGTTTGGGGGGTTGGGGGTTGGTAGAGACAAGGCATGCCTTGTCTCTACCAGATTAGATCCAATCAGGAAATTACATGTTCACCCCTAACGATCACGTCCCTGGCATGATTAACACCATAGAAATAAGGCAATTGACGATAATTATCCAGATCCCAGATCACTGCATCACCTTGATAGCCGGTATGGAGTGCGCCCCGTGAATTGGCAATACCCAAAGAGCTTGCCGCACCAATGGTGGCTGCCTGAAGGGCTTCCAGGGGAGTCAGATGCAGATAGATCACCGCTAGGGTCATGATAAAGGGCATGGACAGGCTCATATTGCTGCCTGGATTGAAATCCGTGGCCAGGGCCAGGGTAACACCGGCATCCAACATCTTACGGGCGGGTGCCCAGGTACTGGATCCCAAGAAAAAGGTGGTTCCAGGCAAAAGGGTGGCGACAGTATTAGATTTTGCCAGTGCGTTGATCCCATCATCTGAAATAGCCATGAGGTGATCTGCCGATAAAGCACCCAGCTGGGCTGCCAGCTCTGCCCCACCGGTGGAGACAAATTCATCGGCGTGGAATCTTAAACCAAGATTATGCTCCTGAGCAGCTGACAGGATTTTTTGTGTCTCCTGTGTGGTGTAGACACCTTCTTCACAAAAAACATCGCAAAAATCGGCCAGTTGCTGTTCAGCCACAGCGGGAATCATCTCATGGATGAGCAGCTTGATATAGCCGTCCCGGTCCTCCCGATATTCATCAGGAACCTCGTGGGCTCCCAGGAAGGTAGCAAAGGTCTGGATGGGTGAGTTCTGGGAAGCTGTGCGAATGGCTCGCAGCGATTTTAACTCGGCTTCAGTTGAAAGTCCATAACCGCTCTTACACTCAACCGTGGTGGTCCCATGGGCCAGCATCAGGGCAAATCTCTGCGATACCAGGCCAGTCAGGGCTGCTTCAGAGATATCCCGTAATTTACGGACTGAATTGCGGATTCCACCCCCCGTTGCGGCAATCTCCTGATAGGTTTTACCCTGGGAACGCATCTCAAATTCCAGTTCCCGGGTGGCTGCAAAGGCTGGATGGGTATGGGGATCGATGAGTCCCGGGGTCACCAGCTTACCATGCGCATCCAGGAACTCCGGATCCGAATAAGTTTTGGAGTGGTATTCTGTAAAGTGACCTTCCACCATGAGCCAAGTGCCACCCGCCCCTGTTTCCATTGCTCTGGATACAGGGTTCCAGGAGACCCATTGGCCCATATTGGTGATGCCTTTTACTTTAGTTTGAGTTTTCGAAATATGTCCCTTCTAATCATTGAGTTAACTATTTCTTAAAACATGTATCTAAAGCTAGGCATTTAAATTTGCTAGGATGCAGGTTTCCTCACAAATTTTTAGATAAATTTGTACTTGTTGGCTTGTACTTTTATTACCTGATTAAGACAGCCTTCTGTACCGCCCTAAACTCTGGTGTTGAAAAGGATATCAAGTAGATCCCACTGGCTACCTGATTCCCGTTATCATTTAATCCGCTCCACAGAAGGGAATAGTATCCAGCAGGTTTAGCAGATTCCTCATAACTCCAGACAGTGCGGCCAAGTAGATCATAGACTGTGATCAATACATCGGACGCCTTTGGTAATGCATATTGGATTGTGGTGCTCGGATTAAATGGGTTGGGATAGACTTGCTTTAATGTAAATATTGTTGGAATCTCAGCGGTGAGTCCCGCATATTCATCGATTCTTTTGTGAATACTTTCGACCCGTGTGAAAACGGTATTTGAAGCAGCAGACTCTTGCTCAGTAAAATCCTCAGCTTTTACCTGGTAATAGACTAGGGGGTCAAATCTTGTGCCGATTTCACAACTCACATCTGTCCATTGTGTATCTGGCACATCAACCGTTCCGATTTGGAACCAATTGCCGGCACCTTCTTTTTTATAGATATTGTATTCTTCAATATCTGGTTCAATATTCGCATCCCAGATAAGGTTTGGGTTATCACCTACCCCACCACTAATTGACAAGTTACCCGGTGCATCAGGTGGTGCGAGGGTATAGTATGCATTAATGCGTCCGTATCCCATAATTGGATCAAGGCCATTGTTATTAACATCTTCTGCACACTCAATCAGTATGTCCCGTATTTCGCTAGCCGTTTTGCCGGGAAACGTCTCCCATGCAAGACAGGCTAAGCCCGAGACAAGCGGTGTAGCAAAGGAAGTCCCAGCATCCTCTGTTGTGCCGCCGTTCATATCTAGCACCACTAATCCACTGTTTAATCCAGACTCCCCACCAGGTGCAACCAATGTTACATAATTCCTTCCTGGAACATAGGATGTGTAGCTCGCTGCATTGTCGTCTTTATCTGTTGCACCAACTGCAACAATTGATTCTATGGCATCCCATTCGATACCGTCGGGCTCCTAAGTTCGATAACATCTACTTGCAAACCTAGCTGGGTACCACATCCTTTCACTACCTTCATTGCCCGTACACACTATTGCTAGAGCGCCAGCATCATGTGCTTCAATCATCACGTCATGTAATGCTTGGGAATACGCAAAAAATCCAAATGAAAAGTTGAGGACGAGATCTGCCTCTTGCGATTCTCCGTATGCAATTGAATGTCGAATTGCAGAAATCACCCACTCAACTCTCACTTCAGCCATAAAACTTGCAGTGATGATGTTTATTAAAGTCTTTCCATCCCACGTCATCCCCGCCAAATCAGTATTGTTATTAGTTTCTGCTGCGGCAAGTCCTGCCACTTTGGTCCCGTGCCCAAGAAAATCTGTGTATACCGGATCAGGAGGGTAGACTGCATCAATCCCTAGAATGTAGCGGCTTGCATCATCCAAATCTGAATGTGTCAAAGATTGAGTTGAATACTCCCATGGTATACCTGAGTCACATATTGACAATACAACGTTGTCAAACTCTGTCTCTATTCCCCAAGCTTCCAGCATATCTATGTCTGCATCTGATGTGCCGAGATATGGAGATTGACCAATGTTGTGTAAATACCATTGGTCACCAAAATCAGGATCGTTCGGTGCCGTGCCCAGGTGACCCGGAAAACTCGGCTCTGCATACTTGATGTCATTATGATTATTCAACGAGTCAAGGACGTTAGTAAATACCTCCTTCGTGTTCAACTTAATAGAATAAAAAACACTGTCGCTATCACTCCATGTCACACTTGCTCCAAAGTGTGAGAGAGTCCCTTGGATGTCTGAAAGATCGCTATTGTTTTCTAACTTAAGTATGACCAGATCCTTAAAATGGCCTACTGTTTCACCTCTCCAGCTACACGAGTCAATTTCCGTTCCCAAAGATTCTGCTACAAATACACCCAACAACCCAAGCATGAGCCATTTCTTTAACATTCTTCCCTCCTCACAATCATCATTTTGCGTAAGTAACACATTTGGTTGCGTGAAAATCACCTCCCTCAAGCTTAAGGATGTAAATTCCTGAGGCACATTCTTGCCCCTGGAGATCTTTACCCTCCCAATCAATCATGAATTGGGAACCAATTTTCTTGAGCTCTTGAGAAAATATCTTACGACCTGTCAGCTCATAAATATTAAGCATTAAATTTTTGGTTTGCCTCGCTTCGGTCTCAATCTTGAGTATTGAGTTAAATGGATTGGGATATACACGAATCTTGGTGAGGCTAGATTTAGTGGGAGTATGAACAACCGAAACCGATTCAACATCTAAACGATTGAATTGGTAATGGTTTGACTGGGTAAAGACGAATCTACCATCAGGGGAGACCCAAAGGTTTTGAAGTCGCCTGGGAGTCAAAACATTGTTAAGTGTCCAGTCTTCCCAATTTCCTCCCTGGTCAAAGGAAATGAAAATCCCATCTGAGCTGAATAAGTAGTATCTCCATGGGTTGAGTGGGGCGATCTCGAATGCTTCAAATTCGCTGAACTGAGTTGCCCCCTCCCATATAGTCCAATCTTCACCATGGTTTTCACTCGTGTGTATCAGTCCGCCGTCAACTCCTAAGAATAGCCTGTTTGACTCAGCAGGATGCGTTGTAAGAAAATTTGGGTATTGTGAAAATCCGAACATCGTCTCTTCCCATGAGACGCCGAAGTCCATACTCTTATGGATGGCGTGTGTACCTGAGGGGGCAATAATTATGCCCCCGTCACTGGTAAATTCCAGTAGCATTGTTGAAATTGTTA
>JAJRSW010000044.1 GCA_024278595.1 Fidelibacterota bacterium
TATTTATGTTTTGTGGTAAGTTAGCGGACAGCAGTTTTGAGATATGGGAGAATTATTCTACGGTGCATTTGTAGACGCAAGGCGGTTTTTCCATGTCCATGAGAATGAGGCAATCTGTTCTATAACAAAGGCTTGTACCTGTCTTAGCCGAGTATCAGAATTTGGGGTTATTTTGATAGAGAAAATAGAAAATTGTAGTTCAGGGGCACGCAGGTAAAGCCTAGACCGTTAACCCCATTACTGTTGTAGAGACAGGTCTTGGACCTGTCTCTACTATTCCATAATCAGCTAATATCCAGTATAAAAGTCAAGCATTTAGGTCCCTTGTTCGGGGTTGTGTTGGCATGTGCCGCCATCTATATTGCGCCGCTTTGGAAGGACTAGTTAAAATATAAATGTTTAAAGCGGTTATTTGAAATATGATCATTGCTATTGATGGTCCAGCAGCATCCGGGAAAAGTTCAACTGCACATGGTGTAGCTGAACGCCTGGGGTTTCGCCATATCGATACCGGCGCTATGTATCGGGCCATTACTTTAAAAATCATCAATGAAAAATTAGATTTTGATCAAACTGATGAGCTTCAGAGCTTATTGGATACACTTGATCTCCAGGTGGATTTCAGCAACAATGCTCAGGATCTTTATCTTGACGGACACTTGTTGGGAGCAGAGATCCGCTCACCCGAAGTTACTGACCTGGTGGCGGATGTCAGCGCATTGGGAGCAGTGAGGCAGCATTTGCTGGGGGTGCAGCGCAGTGTGGCTGAGTCATTTGATGTGGTCCTGGAAGGCCGTGATATTGGAACGGTGGTATTCCCGGAAGCTGAGATCAAGATCTACATGATAGCCGATGTCATGGTTCGGGCCCAGCGTCGCCAGAAGGATTTCACAGCACAGGGGATCGAAAAATCCCTGGAAGAGATCAAATTGGAAATTCTCGCCAGAGATGAACATAATGCCCGGCGTAAACTGGCTCCCATGAAAGCTGCCAGAGATGCAATTACCCTCGATACCACAAAGCTGAGTATCGAGGATCAAATAGAATTTATTGTCTCCAAGGTGGAGACAGCGAAGTCAAACGGAGGAAACTTAATGACCAAGAAACAAGACCTGGATACAAAAGTCGAAACAGAAAAGACTGACGTATCCGCTGAATCCCAAGACGCCGTCGAGATGACGCCCGCCGAGGAATCTGTAGTACCTGCAGCTGAAGAAGTTGAGGCGTCAGGACCCGAGGAGGCAGTTGCTGCCGAGAGTACTGAAGCATCAACAGAAACTGCTCCAACTGAAGCAGTCAAGACCGAAGAGGAAGAGGAAGTTGTTCCTGAAGCCCCTGCTGAGGAGGAAGCTGCTATTGAGACCGCTGTGGTAGTAGAAACTGCTCCAGTTGAAGATGAAAAGCCAACAGAAGCAGCTGTTGCTGATATCCCGGAAGAAGCAGTGGTTGAGACTGCCGAAGATGTAGAAGCTGTGGTTGAAGTACCTGCAGATGAGAAAACAGTGGCCACCGAGCCCCCCGCTGAAGCTGCAGCTGAAACCGAAGCAGCACCAGTTGAAGAGGCCCAGGCTGATGAAGCAGTGGCTGAAGTACCGGATGTTTCCCAGGGTAAACGCGCCTTGATGAATGATCTTTTTGCCAGTATCAAAACCTTGAAAAAGGAAGATCTGCCAGAAGAACAGGAAGTATTAAGCAAAGAATCAGTGGCCTATCAGGATCTTCTGGATCACGCAGTTATAGATCTTGACCAACAATCATTGGTAAAGGGTCGTATTATCTCAGTCAGTGATCGCGAAGTTATGGTAGACTTCGGGTTCAAATCTGAAGGTGTGGTGGCCCGTCATGAATTTGATGAGGATGAGGTGCCGGTCGTTGGTGAAATGATCGAGTTATTTCTGGAACGTATCGAAGATAAGGTCGGTCAGGCTGTCCTATCCAAACGCAAAGCCGAATTCATGCGAGTTTGGGACAATGTTAAACAAAAATATGCTGATGGTGAAACTGTTGAAGGAACTATCTCCCGCCGGATCAAGGGTGGTATGGTAGTCAACATCCTCGGAGTTGATGCTTTCTTACCAGGCTCTCAGCTGGATGTACGTCCCATCAGAGATTTTGATGCCTATGTTGGAAAAACTTTCGAATTCAAGATCGTCAAGGTCAATGAATTTCGTAAAAATATAGTCGTTTCTCGTAAAGAGCTGTTGGAAGAGAGCCTGAAAGAGCAACGCAGTAAATTGCTGGAAGAGATCGAAGTCGGTCAGATCCTTGAAGGTCGGGTAAAGAACATCACAGATTTTGGCGTTTTTGTCGATCTGGGTGGAATTGACGGTCTGCTTCACATTACGGACCTCTCCTGGGGTCGCGTAAATCATCCTTCCGAAGTTGTTAGTTTGGATGAGGATATCATGATCAAAGTGATCGATTATGATACTGCCAAACAACGTGTTTCGCTCGGTTTGAAACAACTGAAACCCCATCCGTGGGAAAGTGTAGTTGAGAAATATCCTGAAGGGACAACTGTCCGTGGTAAAGTGGTCAGTCTGGCTAATTACGGCGCCTTTGTAGAGCTCACAGCCGGCGTTGAAGGTCTGGTTCATATTTCAGAGATCTCCTGGACCCAGCACATCAAGCATCCATCTGATGTTTTCACTGTGAGTGATGAGATCGATGCTGTGGTTCTCTCGGTAGATGCTGAAAACCATAAGATATCCCTGGGTATCAAGCAGTTACAGCCTGATCCCTGGACGACCATCGAAGAGAAGTACCTGGTTGGATCTGTGCATGAAGGTACCGTCCGTAACCTGGCTCAGTTTGGTGCATTCATTGAACTTGAAGAGGGTATTGACGGTCTGGTGCATATTTCAGATCTATCCTGGACCAGCAAGGTTCGCCATCCCAAAGAGATCGTTAACCGCGGTGACAAGGTCGATGTCAAGATCCTTGACATCTCTCAGAATGAACGAAAGATCTCGCTGGGGATCAAGCAAGCCCAGGAAAATCCCTGGCCTGAGTTGAAGAATCGCTTTGCGGTTAATTCGGTTCAGAAGGGGACTGTGATTAAACTGCTGGAAAAGGGTGTTATTCTTGGATTTGCAGATACTGATGTAGAAGGAATTATTCTACTGGGTAGTTTTCGCAAAAATGAGCGTAAAGAGATCCTGGATCAGTTTGAGGTTGATGCCGAGGTCGAAGTTAAGGTAGTTGAAGTTGACGCAACTGAGAAAAAAGTTGTGGTTAGTCATGAAGCAGCCATCAAGGATAAAGAACGGGCAGAGATCGATGAGTTTATGCGCGGGCAAGGTGATGTCAGTGATAAACTTCAGATTCCTGACTCGATCCTGAGTAAGATCCGTGAGGCTGAAGCAGTTCCTGAGGTCAAGGATGAAAAGAAACCAGCTAAGAAAAAGGCAGCTCCGAAAAAGAAAAAAGCTGAAGTAGTTGACGCAGCCCCCGAGGCTGACGCTGCTGCAGACGAAAAAGAAGCTCCTGAAACGGAGGAAGCTGTCGCAGTAGAAGAGGAAACTCCTGAAGCTGATGAAAAAGAGGAAAAGCAGAAATAGTTCCTCAATAGAGCTATACATCGGGATCGCTCCACCTTCCCGATCTGAATAAAATCGCGATGCACCATAGTTTAGCTGGTGCATCGTTTTTTTGAGCCTTGATCAGGTATTGATTCACATATTGAACATTCTGGATTGGGCTAATATTGGCCAGCTCGGAGGGGCCCTCCCAATTCAGGTAGACGTACTTCTCTCACTTTGTTCATTCCGATTCGTAATTAGATTAAGTCGATGTGGAAAAATATTTTTACGCGTGACATTCAGATTAAAGTAGGCTCATTGATCCTGGCCATATTATTGTGGTTCTTTGTGGTTACAGATATTGAATATTACTTTGATCTTCAGATCCCCTTGCGAATAAAAGGGCTATCTGGTGAAAAGGCCTTCAATAATGAGATTCCCGATCTGGTCACTGCCAGATTTCGCGGAAAGGGGCACACCCTGCTCTGGGCAAATATGACCATGCCACTGTCTGAAACCGGACTGGTACTGGATCTTGCCAAAACTAAGAGTACCCAGGTCTACTATTTAAATGACTATTTCAAAGCCCACCCAGATCAATTCATTCTGCCTAGAGATTATTCACTTGAGCTCATCCATATCGTCGAACCGGAGTCAGTCTGGGTCAGTGTTGAACGCATGTCGCACAAAGCCCTGAATGTAAAGGTCCAAACGGATATTTCACCAGCTCTGGGATACATACTTGTAGGTGATATTGATGTGAATCCAAGTCAGGTCATGGCCCACGGACCGGCTTCCCTGTTGAATGAAATGACCAGCATCACCGTGGGACCCTTAAAGCTAACTGAAGTCAATGCAGATGTTTTGGTTACCCTGCCGTTGACCCTTGAACCGCGGCAATTATTCAGTCTGGATACATCCACAGTAACCATCAGTGCTGATATTCAGAGTATCGGCTCCGTTGAATTTCATAACATAAGCATTCGGATTGAAAATGTACCCAGAGGGGTTGAGGTGTCTGTGATCCCCCAACTTATTGGACTGGAAGCTGAAGGCGGACTGGATAGATTGCTGGAACTGAATCCCGAAGATTTTACAGTCAGTTTCGACTACAGAGCACATTGGAATCCAGATGAACAATTATATACACCTGAAGCCATATTGCCCATGGGTGTACAGCGAGTAAGTCGCTTCATCCCGGAAAAAATAGAGGTCGTACAAAAATAAATGACCAAAGCCATTATCCTGGGAATCGAAACTTCCTGTGATGAGACTGCTGCGGCTCTTTTCCACAGCCACGAGCTGATCCACCATATTACAGCCACTCAGCTCGTCCATACCAGTTATGGTGGGGTCGTCCCGGAATACGCTTCGCGTGAACATAACAAATTACTTGGGCCGGTGGTCAAAAGTGTCCTGGAGCAGGCTGATATGGATCTCTCAATGATCGGGTCCATCGCCGTGACACAGGGACCGGGCCTGGCTGGTTCACTCCTGGTCGGGTTAAGCTATGCCAAGGGCCTGGCCATGGGTCTCAATGTACCGATCTATGGTATCAATCACATCGAAGGTCATATTTTCGCTAATTTTATTGGTCAGGAACAATTACCAACCCCTTTTCTCTGTCTGCTGGTTTCCGGGGGGCATACCCAATTGATCCATGTTCAGCAAGCTCAGGTTTATAAACTTATTGGACAGACCCGTGATGATGCCGCTGGTGAAGCATTTGACAAAGTCGCCCGTTTGTTGGGAATCGGCTATCCAGGGGGACCACTTATCGACCAGCTTAGTCAGGATGGGGATCCAAAATTTCATCGATTTTCACGGAGTTCTTTTCCCCGGAGCTATGACTTTTCATTTTCCGGGTTGAAGACCAATGTTCTTCAATACATCCAGAAGCATGACCCAGGTTTCATTAAAACTCATCTGGCTGATATAGCAGCCAGCTTCCAGGAAGCTGTAGTCGATGTGCTCTCAAACCAGGCTATCCAGGCAGCCAAAGATCTGAAACTGGACCGGATCGTGTTGGCCGGTGGTGTGGCTGCGAATTCAAGATTACGTCAGCGCATGACTGAACTGGGTCAGCTGCATGAGCTTGAACTTTTTCAACCCGACCTGCGTTATTGTACAGACAATGCGGCAATGATCGCCTACATGGGGTATTGGAAAGCCGTATTACAGCAACCCGACCTCCTGGATATTGCGGCAATTCCAAATTTGAAACTAAGTTTTGGTCAATAAATGATCCTGCCATTTGGCTATACTCTTGAGGCTGAGTTTCACGGGAGTCTGCTCGCGTTCATTGGCCTGGCAGTGCTGCTTGGCGTATTCGTGGTCCTGGCCAACCGACAGCGTCCCGGAGTTAGGGGCCTTAACAGAAATCAGCTTGGGATAATTCTGTTCCTCAGGATATCAGCCATGATGCTACTGCTCCTATTGGTCTTTGATCCCACGGTATCCTTGAAACGGGAGAGATATCTACCCAAAAGGATCGCAGTGATCGTAGACCGGTCAGAGAGCATGAACCAAGCCTGGTTGGGGAATAGTTCAGCTCTAAAAACAGCTATTTCAGGGCTGGTCGACGATCTGGAGCAGACCACTGAAATCGAATTATGGAGTATGGATGGTAGGCCATTGGATCCAGGATCCCTGGATTTTATTGAGGATATGAGTGTCTTCTCATGGTCTCCTGTTCTGGGGGCGCAAGATCCTGACCAGGATATATACCAGGCTGCAATTATCATTTCTGATGGTCAGCTAAATGGCGGGCGATCTCCGCTGGATTTGACCTGGACAAAAGCCCTGCCCCTGTATCCCATCTTTCCACTGGGCACTCGGGCAAATGCGCTCCTTAAGCTATTCGATCCTGGCTACACGCTAGATGAGACGCAGCCTGATATAATTCAAATTCAGGCTAAAATTCAACATGAAGGCCTCATAGGCAAACAAGCATCCATAACCATCAGGGATGAATTCAAGGTCGTGATAGGTGACCAGCAATTCAGGCTCAACAATGTCTTTACCGATCTATCCATACCCATTAGATTATCTGGATCTGGCGTTCATCAACTGAGTGTGGTTTTGGGACTGGCGGACGGGGACTTACAGACAGAAAAAAGTTTAAGGGTTGATCAGGGTAGCTCACAGAAGCGTGTTCTACTGGTAAGTGAACGGGTAAATGCGCTCCACAAATTTTTATTGTTGAATCTACCGGACAGCTCATTTCAGGTACATTCGCTGATTGGAACAGAGTTAGCACAAGCAGCTGAGCGTGGAATATCAAATATTCCTGAAGATTATGATCTGATCATTCTCAATCGACCAGGAGATCAGGCCTATAGCGAGCAACTCAGCCACTTGATCAAGGCTGAAATAAAGTATGACTGTCCTGTGATCATCTTCCAGGATAATTCAGACCTTTTGGATGAGCAGTGGTTGGATATGGCGGGGCTGCAACGCCAGGCTCCCATTGCCAGCTATGTGAGGACCCCCTACTGGAGCGAGAGTGCCCAGAGTCATCCGTTTTACCTGGGACTTCTGGGCCTGGGATATAACCCTGCTGATATGCTGAATTATTCACCCCTTTCACTCGGTGGTCTGCGCCTGGATCGCTCTGGAGTTGA
The DNA here is from genome assembly GCA_024278595.1 of Fidelibacterota bacterium. GTDB lineage: Bacteria > Fidelibacterota > UBA8477 > UBA8477 > JABMPR01 > JABMPR01. Next base: position 7,145 of record JAJRSW010000044.1, read on the forward strand.
GCTGTTGATCACGGGTAGGGGGGAGCAAGTAAGCTCCGCTTTCAGTCTCAGGGATGAGCCACCGCTAGCGGTCTTCACTGGAACTGGTTACTGGAAATGGTTCTTTCATCCACAGTCGAAACCATCCTTCCAGCTCATGTGGGAGTATTTGCTGCTGTATCTGGAGGATATTGCTCAGTTTCAGCCGGTTACCCTGGATCTGCCGGTTAGCTCAGCAGCCACCGGTTCTTTTATCAAAATAGCGGTTTCGGTAAGCAGTATGGACAATCGCCTGATTAAAAATGCTGAAGTCAGGGTCTGGCAGCAAGCTGTCGCTGGAAACCGGGAAGAATTGGATCTAAGCCTGGATAATAGCGGAAAATATTCCGCCAATCTCCTGGCAAAACAGCCTGGTGAGACTGTGATCGTTGCTGAAGCATATCGATTTGGGGAACTCTGGGGCCGTGATACGAGTACCATTGAACTGGTGGCATTTAGTGGAGAAGATCAAAGCAAAGGTGTGGATGAAGTCTTTCTGGAACGACTGGCCAAACGCAGTGGGGGGAAAGTTATTCATCTGGATCAGGATGAACTACCCAATTTTCCGGTGAATTATTATCTGGTAAAATCTGCCAATCATCTCCGGGGTGTCAGATCACCTGCAATTTTTGTGATACTCCTCACCCTGCTACTTCTGGAGTGGATACTACGACGCAGAAACGGTCTGTTATAGGGGAATTAACTTTGGGGCAGATGGCTTGCCGTCTATATTCCTGCGCTTTTTTGGAGAATGATATTTTGAGGATTCAATGAGAAAAATTTGTGTCGTGGGTACGGGGTATGTGGGCTTGGTCAGTGGTGCTGGTCTGGCGGATTTTGGGAATGAAGTGATCTGTACCGATATCGATCAGGGGAAGATCGATATGCTGAACAAGGGCGAGATTCCCATTTATGAACCCGGATTAAAGGAGCTGGTTGACCGGACCATGACCAGCGGTCGTTTAAGTTTTACTGCTGATGTGGAATCTGCTGTGCGCCAGGCCGAGGTTATTTTTATTGCTGTGGGAACGCCCATGGGGGATAATGGTGAAGCTGATCTGCGGGCCGTTGAAGCTGTTGCCTCGACGATTGCCCAAAATCTGAATGCTTATAAGATCATTTGCACCAAGAGTACCGTACCGGTAGGAACCGGAGCGCGACTGGAAAAACTGATCACTGCAGAATGTGAATCAAAGGCAGAATTTGATATTGTGTCCAACCCTGAGTTTCTCCGGGAAGGTTCTGCAGTTAAGGATTTTTTAAACCCGGATCGGGTCATCCTGGGGACCAGCAGTCAACGGGCAGAGTCTGTGATGCGGGATGTTTACCGGCCCTTGTTCATCAATGAAACGCCCATGGTGATCACGAACGTACCATCGGCAGAAATGATTAAATATGCTTCCAATGCCTTTCTGGCAGTTAAGATTTCTTTTATTAATGAGGTGGCAAATCTGGCTGACAAGGTCGGAGCAGATGTCCATACTATTGCCAGGGCCATGGGTCTGGATGGTCGGATCAGCTCAAAATTCCTGCATCCGGGACCGGGATATGGTGGTAGTTGTTTTCCGAAAGATACAGAAGCTTTGGTCCACACAGGAGATCAGCACGGTGTCCAATTCCAGGTTGTTCAGGCCGCTATTGCAGCCAACAAGGCCCAGCGCAGCATAATCCTGGATAAGGTGAAGGAACTCTTGCCTGAGCTGTCTGGAAAAGTGATCGCAGTACTGGGGCTGGCTTTTAAGGCCAATACGGATGATGTGCGTGACACACCGGCCTTTGAGATCATTCAAGGGTTGAACCGAGCAGGAGCCGTTGTGCGGGCTTACGATCCAATTGCCGCTGAGAACATGAAGCAGTATTTTTTCCCGGATCTGGACACCCGGAGTTCGGTTGATGACGCAGTCCAGGGAGCTGATCTGGTGATCATTCTCACTGAATGGAACGAATTACGCGGGCTTGGCCTGGAGGCACTGAAACACAGAATGAAGTCACCCAATATTGTGGATGCGCGTAATATTTTAAGTGTGGATCAATTAAAAGAATTGGGTTTTAATTACCGTAATGTTGGGCGGAGCGGAGTTTAATAAGTAAAAAGTAAAAAGTGACGCCTCCGCAAAAAGTCCCTCTCGCAGAGGCCGCAGAGGCGCAAAGTGTTGTTATTTATTGATTTATGTGTATTTATCGTAAACAGTTGTATTTAATGGTTATAAGGCATATTTTGTGACTTTCTAAATACTTTTTGCGGGAGCGTCAAAAGTAAAAAGTCAAAAGTCAAAAGTAA
>JAJRSW010000045.1 GCA_024278595.1 Fidelibacterota bacterium
AAACCCAAGATGAGCATCTGGTTGTCTGAAAAACTCAATAAAGAATCTTACGAAGCCATAGGCGAAGATATACAACCCTGAGATAAAACCCGGGAAGCGTGATTTTTTTCTGAAGAACCACACGAAGGCAAATACCACCAGACCTTCAAAGAATGCTTCATAGAGCTGAGAGGGGTGTCTTAAAAGTCCATCTTTTGCATGGGGAAAATACATGCCGATCCAACTCTCGGTTACCCGACCGTAGAGTTCACCATTGATAAAATTTCCTAGCCGACCAAAAGTGAAACCCAGTGGGATCCCAACCATGAGCAGGTCAGTGAGTTTGAAATACTGCAGCTTATGTTTACGAGCATAGAGCCATAGTGCGATGGCCACACCGGATATTCCACCATGATAGGACATTCCGGATATTCCAGTAAAACGCCAGTTCCCATTGATCTTGACCACTGGAGATATGATCCTGAGGGGATCCTGGATCAGGTCGGCAAACCCGTAGAAAAGCACATAGCCCAAGCGTCCACCCAAAATGACACCTACGATGGCCCACATGATAGCATCGGCTACAAAATCCAGGGTATAGGGTAATTTCTCATCCTTGATTCGGTATTTTGCCACCAGGTAGGTCGTGGCAAATGCAGCCAGGTACATCATGCCATACCAGCGCAGCGGAAAACTACCAATACTGAAAATAACGGGATCCATAAGTGAGGGCAGATGCTGCCACCAGTCTATAAAACTATTCAATTGAATGACTCCTGATGCAAATATTTCATTGGGCAAAAATAGACGAAACCATACCCATACCAAGCAAAAGCATTTTCATTAATTTATTCACGACTGAACAAACGCGTATCCACTGGCATTGGTTCTGAGCGGGTCAAATTAAGCAGGGCATAGTCTTGATGCAGCGGATTGATTAAATAATTGAATTCTTCCTGGGTGACTGCACTGGGGATGCGCAGTACGAGCGACTGACGGGCTTGGAGCCATCGATCACCGATGCGCTGCAGATCTATGCCTGGAAAAGGAACATCCCAATTGTCCGGCAATTCAGATATTGAGACCTGCTGAACCAAATCGTCCGCGACTTCGATGCCAATCTTTGAATAACTCGCCAGGGCACTTCTGTGCCCCAGGTGAACGAGTATTTCCAGGATGGCTAACGATAAATGCTGGGCACAATAAATAACGGGCTGCCCTGGGCTGGTCCAACGCCCACCATATAATCTGGCACCTTCTCCACTGAGCCCCTCAGCAACCCAGCGATCTTTGATGACCCGCCAGATGGCTATTGCCATTTTAAGGTTGTTGTCTGTATGGTAGTTACGAGATCAGCTTGCAAAAATTGGATTGATTTTACCACTTATAAAGGAATTCCATGTTCCAGGCGACCGATGATGACCTCCACCTCTCGGGCACCCAGTTCTGTGCTGGAAAACTCCAGGGGTGAAGCCCCTTTCAAAGCATGGAGTGGGTTTGTGAACCAATCACGCGCAAGCTTAAAATCACCATCGAAGAGCGCAACGACATTGGCAAATACGCGGGCTGCTCTAAAAAGACGATCTGATTCATCTGGATGGAGCACTCCCGCTTTCTTACGTCTTTGCAGCGTACGGAGCGGTAGCTGGAGCAAGTTCAGAACGGCCTCCTTTGGCAGACCAAGATTTGTTACAAAATGTTCAAAAGCCGCGAACGAAAGCCCTTGTTGTAAAACGCCAATCAGGACTTGGGTATCGTATTCTCGGAGACCGACAAGTGAGACGTAATTATTGCCCAGGGGTTCACTGATTTTCAGGTGTTCTCTGAAAATCTCTTGATCCTCAGTGGTGGGATAGTCGACCATATTATCTCCATAAATTCAACCTGCGCCATTTGGCCTTAATTTATACGCCATATGCCCCTTTTCAAATATTTTTCTACAAACCAAAAGAGACCACCAATTGGCGGCCTCTGTTGATTTTAGTTTTGTTATTAGAAATAATTAAAAGCTAAATCCTTCAGGCAGATCAGCAGCATCAGTACCCATCGGGACCCAAGAAAGATCCAGGATAGTGTATGTTGGGTTCTTTGCCTGAAAAATAGGCACCACTTTCATACCCATTTTGGGCTCTCCAACTGAGAGATAACCCATCAGGATGGTAGAGACACCGTCAAATTCCACATTGACAAAGCGGATTGGTTTTTTCAGTGTATTAAATGCACCGGTTCGTTCCGTGATCATAAAAGTGTGGACCGTGGCCCCTTTGCGAGCCAATTCTGTCAGGTCAATCTCTTCGCAACGCATAAGACAATCCGGACAGTGAATCCGATAAGGGATATAAACAGATCCATAGGTCTCACACTTTGGATTCGCGCATTTAGTTCCCAGTAATTTTTGCTTGCTCAGAGACTCAAAAAATGGGGCTTCTCCCCCATAGGTATGAATATGGGTTATATCAGCAGGATTGGTAATCCCTACCAATTTGCCACTTTCATCTCTGATGGGAGAATTTGGATAACCATAGCTGAAATTACCACTTACGCGATAGCGACCATTCTCTACCTTGACAGTACCTCTATTTTCGACAGTCATCTTAACTCTTCCTTTCCAACTGATGGTCCGGGTGCACCAGCACCGTGGCAGTAACATGTGAGCCGACACCGGCATGACTAATGGCCAAGGCCCGTTTGGCACCTACTACCTGGAGATCAGTCCAGTCATCGGGTTTGGTGCGGTTAAAGCGTTTCCATTTGGCCTCATCAGCATGCATCTCAGCCCAGCGTCCCCAAATATGCTGGCCGATTTCAACCACCTGCATAATCCCGGTAGCACCCACTGCATGCATATTCCCGATCAGTCCACCTGATAGGTTTGCCGGGAGTTTACCCGGTTTGCCTGTCAGCGGATTTGTATGGTAACACTCACCTGATTCCACATACTTGCGGCCTTCACCGTAGGGTCTAATACCAATATCTTCATAGGTCTGAATATCACTGATGGTAAATGCATCATGGAGCTCCACCAGATCGAGATCTTCCATGGGATCAACAATACCGGCCATGCCGTAGGCATAATAAGCTGCCATACGGGCTGCCAGAAAACCGGTAAAACCCGGATAACGATCACCACCAGGAAACCGTTTTCCCAGATCTTTGTATTGATCGGCAGTTTCATTTGGCAGGAGCGGAATATCCATATCCCGTCGATCGGCCACTCTCAAGGTGTGGGTTCCAGCGGAGGTATAGATCAGCAGTGGATTATCGGTCAATTCATAGGCCGTCTTTTTGTCAGCCAGGATAACACAAGAGGCGCCCACGCTCATAAGGCAGCAATCCAGTGCCCGGAGTGGATCAGCCACAATGGGGGAATTCAACACATCTTCGACGGTGATCTTCATGGGGCTTTGGGCGTGCGGATTCATTCGGGCATAGCCCTTATTCTTGACTGCGATCTCGGCCAGCGTCCTGCGGAATGATGCTTCCTGCTTACCGAATACCTGCCAATACTTCTGAGCCATTACTGCATAATAACCAGTATATATGTGACCCAGAGGGGTTTCCCAGTCTTTGTCGGCCGCAGAAGCGATATAATTATTTCCCTCGTCTGTGGGAACCTCATCCATGCGTTCCCAACCCATGGCCAGGACCGTATCTGAATAGCCTGAGGCAACTGCTTTGTAGGCTTCCCAGATCGTGGAACCACCAGTTGCGCCACCGGTCTTAATTCCAACATTTCCCAGGGGATCCAGTCCCAGACGATCGTGGATGACTGACTCGCCTAATAGTTGAGAGCCAAAGTGATCTGCAAAATGACCATAGTAACAGCTGTGAATGTATTCTTTTAATTCTTCCGGGGTTTTTTTTATGAATTCAGCGGCTTCTAAAAAGGCATCAATAACCAACTCTTCCGTCCGTTTTTCCGGAATGGCCCTGTCGAATTTTGACATGCCGCCGGTCACCAGATAGACATCTTTGCTCATCTGGGGAATCTTGAGCTGCTGTTTACTAAACTTGATCATGCTTTTCTCCCATTATTAAGTATTACGAAAGGTTTCGGCCAAAGTCAGTGTCTGGCTGATTTTCCAAACGTTGGATCATTGTGAATGTTCAAAAAAATATCTGATAGCGTTTGTAAAATAAGAAACACAAATGGAATCCAAAATGGAATCGGAGCCCAATCGCTTAATAAAAAAGAAAAAGGCGCGGAATAAAGAGGCTGTTTGAAAACAGCAAGTCAATGGTAGATAATTTGACATGACACATGCAGGAGTTCTTTGGGTTTGTGATTAAATCACTAAAAGAGGGAAGATCCTTCTCTGAAGTTCTGACAGTCACAGCCATGATGGATTATGAATACGTTCAGTTGGTACAGTTGAGTGAGGAATCTGGAGAGCTGAAACCAGCCATGACTCAGATCAACACTCAAGTCAGTCTGGAGCTTGAAGACAAGCTGGAAAACCTTGGCTCGATACTCGAACCGCTGATTATTGTAATTGTGGGATTCGCGATTGGGGCGGTGATCATTGGTATGTACTTGCCCATATTCGAGATGTCAGCAAATATGAGTTTTTAAGAACCCAAAGAGGAATGGATATGAAAGAACAATTCAGGACTGAAGAAAAACACAACAAGCAAGCTGGGTTCTCGCTCACAGAGCTTCTGGTGGCTCTTATCATTATCGGTATTCTGGTGGTAATGGCTATGCCAAAATTCACTTCCGTTATCAGTCGTACAAAGAATACCGAAGCCAAGCTCATGCTTAACCAGATCTATATGCTTGAGGAAGCTTACTGGGATGAGCATGATAAGTACTCGACAGATCTTAACGCAATAGGGTATAAGCCTGACAAGCTGGTGACGGAAGATGGTAGTGCTTCGGTATGATATCAAGATCATTACAGCGACAGACACAAGCTTTAAGGCAAGAGCCACTGCTGTGGTGGATATTTATAAAAATGGAATCACTACTGTCCGGTTAAAAAAGTGCAAGCTGGGGTGGACCTTCCCTTGCCCTATTAATAGTTTTTACGTCTAGGGACAAAATGTCGATCAAATTGATCCGGTTCATGAGCCCTTCACTGATCATTCGGCTTAATTCAGTAATGGAATGCTTGTACTTTGTCTGATATTTAATGTAAGCCAGCAGCAAGTAATAGCACATTGCCACCCACACCTGAGTCAGCACAGCATTAGGACTGGTGCCCAGGAATGATTTGATCTTCAGGTTCTGTTTGATCCACTTGAAGAATAGCTCTATCTGCCAGCGTGATTTATAGATCCTGGCAATAGTAGTAGCTGCCAGGTTCATGTTACTGGTTAAAAACTCATAATACTTGCCTGTATCCGGGTCTACAAAGCCCACTATCCGTAATTGACCGAGATATTTCTGCTTTGTGTAAAAACCGGTCAGCTTGATCAAGTCATCCCCGATAATCTGTTTGTGCTTAAGGGGTTTATGCTGTCCGGTAACCTCATACTTCATATTCTCTTTGACCCGGGAAACGAAGTATACCCCACGTTGATCCAGTGAATACAACCATTTGTAGTCAATATATGCTTTATCAATGGACAGGATGCTGTCCGGTAATAATGCAAAATCCAGCTTATCCTCGCTACGAGCCACTCTGACATCGTGTTTCTTTCCATCAGTCATCACCATAAATGAAGGTAGTGAGCCACTATGGTCATACAGGTAATGCAATTTAATGGCTCCCTTGCGTTTACGGAAACGAGCCCAGGAAAAAAGTGACAAACACAAATCAATAGTAGTGGAATCCAGTGAATACAAAGCATTCTTAAAACGAAAACCATGCTTGGGGGTCACTGACTTACATTTATCCAGCAAC
>JAJRSW010000046.1 GCA_024278595.1 Fidelibacterota bacterium
AAGGCACAAAGTTTTAAAAAATATATGCTTAGCAAAAATTATCACTCACAGATGCAAGTAATTCTGTTTAAAATGAACCTGTTCATAACTTTAATAATCTTCGTGGCTTAGTGTTTTCGTGGCAATAATTCATGAATAATGTAGGCTAACATGATACAAATATCCCATCTCAGAAAACAATTTGGTGACCTGGTTGCTGTAGATGATCTGTCTCTAGAGATCCAGAAAGGCGAAATTTTAGGCTTTCTGGGTCCCAATGGAGCGGGAAAGACCACCACCATCCAAATGCTTTGCGGGCTGTCAAAGCCTGATAGAGGTCAAATAGTCCGGGACGAAAACCAGGACGAATTGACCAGGTCTATCGGATTATGTCCCCAGGAAAATATTTATTGGCCCCGCCTCACCTGTCTTGAGCAACTGGTTTTTATGGGAAAAATGTATGGTTTGGAAGCCAGCCAAATTGAACAAGAGGCTCGAAAACTGCTCAATAAACTAGGTCTCGAGCCCAAGCGGGATGTTTTGGCAGAAAAGCTGTCTGGCGGAATGAAACGTCGTTTGAACATAGCTCTGGCTCTGATCCACGATCCACCCGTGCTGGTGTTGGATGAGCCGGAAGCCGGATTGGATCCCCAAAGCCGCATTCTGGTACGGGATCTGATCAAATCTCTGGCAACCCATAAAACGGTGATCCTCACAACTCACAATATGGATGAAGCTGAACGGTTGGCAGATCGGGTAGCCATTATTGACAATGGTAAGCTTCTCATGCTGGACAAGGTTGAGAGTATGAAGCGCTCTATCGGGGAAGGTGATCTACTGGAGATCTCACTCCTAGATCAGGTTGAGAAAAACTGGGATACCCAGCAACTTAAACAGGATCTGGAGTCCATCTGCAAACAGGTAACCTTCCTGGACAGCAGACTACAGGTTCGATCAACAGGCATTCTGGAAAGGATTCCCGGGATCACGGCCATCCTTAAACAACATCAATTAAGGATCAATGAAATTCAGCTCAGAAAGAATACCCTGGAGGATGTCTTTATCCATCTTACGGGACGAGGACTTAGAGATTGAAAAGAGTAGCGGGGAAAGGCAGCCACAAAGTCACGAATCCACGAAGTGCCACTAATAGTACTTGTGATTCTTTGTGCTTTAGGGTCTTTGTGGCAAAACATACACAATTATGATCTGGTCCATATTCAAGAAAAGTATTCAGGAGCAGCTCAGAAATTACTGGGTGCTATTGCTCACGGTCTCCTTGGCACCGTTCTTTGTCTTTGTGTACTATCTGATCAATGAGAGCAGCCAACCCAGCTATGATATTCTTATTCTGAACCAGGACACCGGCATCACAAACGACAACCAGGTCGTTAATTATGGTGAAGTATTCGATGATTTTATCCAGTCCTACATCTCGGAGACGGCCGAGATCCCTTTGAGTGTAAAAGCAGTAGTTGATAGAGATCAGGCTCTGGACAAACTGGAACAGAAACGAGGCGATATCCTGCTCATTATTCCGCTTGATTTTTCACGAAGTTTTCGCGATTCATCTGGCAGGACACCGGAATTTGAGATAGTGGGCGACCTTGGCAGTGTTAGTTATATGGTTTCAGCAGTGTGGCTGGGTGAGATCCTGTATGAGTTTATCAGTTTAACCAGTGGAAGAGAGCGACCTTACACTGTGCAGGAAACACCCCTGGGCTTTTCTGGTCAGTTAAGCGAATTTGATCTGTGGATGCCGGGGATATTGATCCTGTCCACCATCATGCTCATGTTGTCAGCCACCATTGCCATCATTGCAGAGGTAGATCAAAAGACCATTTTACGGCTAAAGATGTCCAAAATGAAAGCCAGACATTTTCTGGTTGGAGTTGGCGGATCACAAGTTTTAGTGGGCATTATTTCCATCTTATTAACCCTGGCTGCTGCCAGTGTGCTGGGGTTTGAAATGCGGGGTTCGTTTCTGCTGTTTTTGCTTATTACCATCCTCTCCAGTATCAGCATGATCGCCTTTAGTTTGATTCTGGCAGCCTTCACCCGCTCGGTGACCGAGGTTCTGGTAGTGGGAAATTTCCCGCTGTTCCTATTCATGTTCTTTACCGGGGCCGCTTTCCCCATGCAGGGTAAAGCGCTATTCCATCTTGCTGGATATGGGATCAGCTGGCAGGGTTTGATGTCTCCCACCCACGCCATCAGTGCTTTGGATAAAATAAGCATTATGGGAGCCGGGTTTAGTGATATCAAAGGTGAGCTGATAGCGCTTCTCCTGGTAACGATGTTATACTTTATTATTGGTATTATGACCTTTCAGAAGCGACATTTAGCGACAAAATAAAATCAAACAAGCAAAAGAGAATATCGGATGAATATCATTATTAGATTTTTTGCCACGCTGATATTGCTAGCGCCACTATTAGGTCAAGGGCAAGTCATCCGTGGCCGGGTGGTCAATGATCTGACCCGGGAGTACATTTCTTATGTGAATATCGGTGTGTTAAAAGGTGA
>JAJRSW010000003.1 GCA_024278595.1 Fidelibacterota bacterium
GAACGCAGGGTATGCAGCGGTACCCGACCTTCATGGAAGGTTTCGGTACGTGACATTTCAGCGCCGCCCAGACGACCGGATACAGTCACCTTGATTCCCTCAGCTCCCATTCGCATGGTTGACTGGATCGCTTTTTTTGCCGCACGGCGGAAAGCGATCTTTTTCACCAGCTGATCAGCAATATTTCGACCGACCAAACGGGCACATAATTCAGGGCGCTTGATTTCATTTACATTGATCTGTATTTCTCGACCAGTAAGTCTGCGAATTTCTTCCCGGAGACGATCAACTTCCTCACCTTTTCTGCCAATCACAATACCTGGACGGGCAGTAGAGATCGAAATAGTGATCTTTTTACTTGTACGATGAATATCAATTTTATCAAGAGCAGCATGAGCCAGTCGTTGATAAATATACTTCCGCAGTAGAATGTCTTCATTCAATTTATCTGCAAAATTCTTTTCGTCAAACCAGTTGGAACTCCAGGTCTTATTAAAACCCAGACGAAATCCTACAGGATGTGTTTTTTGACCCAAAACGACTCCTCTACTCTTTCTCTGCGACCACGATGGTCAGGTGACTGGTACGTTTCCTGATGATAGTGGCCCGGCCCATTGCGCGTGCCCGAAAGCGACGCATGGTTGGTCCTTCATCAACGAAGGCTTCTTTAATGAACAGCTTGTCAGCATCAACTTCTGAACCTTCACGATTCACTGCATTTGCCACAGCGCTTCGCAGCGTTTTTTCAATCACTCTGGCAGCCTTCTTAGGTGTAAAATGCAGTTTATTGATGGCATTCTCAACCTGTTTGCCACGTACCTCGTTTAATACCTGGCGAACTTTCCGAGCAGACTGATGGATATGTCTGGCTTTAGCTATAGCTTCCATAGCTTACTTCTTCCTCGTCTTATCGCCATGACCACGATAGGTTCTGGTAGGTGAAAATTCTCCCAGCTTATGTCCAACCATATTTTCGGAGATATAAACAGGAATGAATTTTTTCCCATTGTGTACGGCAAATGTCAACCCGACGAATTCAGGAACGATCATGGAACGGCGTGACCAGGTTTTGATCACTACCCGCTTCTTGCTATCCTGAGCGGCCTCAGCTTTTGCCATCAGTTTGGCCTCGATATAAGGCCCTTTTTTAATAGATCTTGGCATAATGTATCAGACCTTATTTCTTCTTACGTCGAGCGACAATGTATTTGTTTGACGCTTTATTCTTTTTACGTGTTTTGTAGCCCTTGGTCGGTTTTCCCCAGGGTGTCGTAGGATGACGACCACCGGAAGAACGACCTTCACCACCACCCATGGGGTGATCAACAGGATTCATGGCGACACCCCGAACCTTTGGACGACGACCCAACCATCTTGAGCGACCGGCTTTACCTAAAGAGATATTTTCATGCTCTTTATTACCAACTTCGCCCAGGGTTGCCCGACACCGTTTGTGGATCATACGCATTTCGCCACTGGGCAACTTAAGGGTCACATAATCACCCTCTTTTGCCATGATCTGGGCACCGGCACCAGCTGATCTTGATATCTGTCCACCCTTGCCAGGCTTCATCTCAATATTATGGACAATGGAACCAGCCGGAATATTCTGCAGCATCAAGGCATTTCCGACTTTAATGGGAGCCGATTCACTAGAGATGATCTGGGTACCAACCACCATTTTGTGGGGAGCCAAAATATAGCGCTTCTCACCATCAGTATATATCAACAGAGCAATATTAGCTGAGCGATTGGGATCATACTCAATGGAGTCAACCCGAGCCGGAATGTCATATTTATCACGTTTAAAATCAATTATTCGATAATGTCTGCGATGACCACCACCCCGTCTACGGGAGGTGATACGACCTTTATTATTACGACCACCTGTCTTCTTCAGTGGCGCAAGCAGACTCTTCTCTGGTCCAGTCCTGGTAATCTCTTCGAAAGATGACGTTGTTTTAAAACGTTGTCCAGGAGTGATCGGTTTATAAGTTTTTACTGCCATACCAAACCGCCTTACGCCTGTTCATCGCGGAAAAAGTCAATAACTTCACCCTTTTTGAGAGTAACAATAGCTTTCTTCCAGGAAGCCCGAGGACCTTCTGTCTTAATAACCCGGCCACCACTTCGCATGGTGGAACGTTTGACCTTACCGTTCATATTCATAGTTGCAACTTTTTCGACCCTAACACCAAATCGATCTTCAACAGCTCGCTTGATATCAATCTTATTGGCTGATTTCAGAACGCTGAAGGCATATTTGCGCTCAGCCTCCTGAAGGGCCGCACTTTTCTCGGAGAGTACCGGTTCGATGATAATTTCATGTCTCATGGTCATCTCTCCTAATCTGCCAACTGCGTGTTAAGAATCTCGACTGAGGCCTTATCCATGAGAATGGCTTCATTGTCGATCAGATCGTAGGCAGACACATAACTGGTCTCTATGATGGCAACATTTTTCAAGTTGCGACCGCTCAACATTAAACCTTCATCAAACCTGGATGTCAGGATCAGAAGTTTTTTGTCAGAGAGTTTCATAGTATCCAAAAATGCAATGATGTCTTTTGTTTTGGGCTGGTCAAATTTGAATGATTCTACCACAAACAGTGAATCCATTTTCGCTTTGTCTGAAAGCACACTACGCCGCGCTAAACGCCGAACCTTTTTGGGAAGGGCCATATTGTAGGTCTTGGGTGAGATGGCGAAAGTATGACCACCACCAACCCAGATCGGAGAACGGGTTGATCCGGAACGAGCCGTTCCACGACCCTTCTGCTTCCAGGGTTTCCTACCACCACCACGAACCTCCGCACGACTTTTCGTCTTCACTGATCCTTGGCGTAAATTGTTTAATTCAGCTTTAACAGCCAGGTAAACCACATGCTCATTGGGTTCAATACCGAATACAGAATCAGCAAACTCAACCTTTTTCTGGGTGGCCTTACCGTCAGATGAATACAGTTTTAACTTCATGATCAACCCCGATCCAGCAGCTCAACGAAGCCGTTGTTTGGTCCGGGGACTGCACCCTTCACCATAACGATGTGATTATCAACATCAACTGCGACAACCTCTAAATTGCGCACGCTGGCTCTTTTTCCACCATAACGACCGGGCATTTTCTTACCCGGCCAGACCCGACTTGGGTCAGAACTGGCACCAATGGAACCACCGGCACGCAGCTGATCTGATTTTCCATGGGAGCCGTGACCACCGTGAAAATTATGACGCTTCATCACACCTGCGAATCCACGACCCTTACTGGTACCTGAAACAGTGACCAGATCTCCCACTACAAACATATCAACATCGACAGCATCACCCTCTTTTTTGTCACCGACTTCCAGATCGCGAAATTCGTGGACAAAATATTTTGGTGAAGCGCCAGCTTTTTTGAAGTGACCGAGTTGTGCCTTAGTCGTACGAGATTCTTTTTTGTCTTTATAGCCCAGCTGAACAGATGAATATCCGTCCCGCTTTTCTGTTTTGATCTGGGTGATCACACAGGGTCCGCCTTGAATAACGGTGACAGGTACGACCTTACCGTCTGCAAGCCAGAATTGTGTCATCCCCAATTTCTGCCCGATTAAACCTCTCATGTTACACCTTAATCTCAATGTCAACACCAGCGGGTAAATCCAACTTCATCAAGGCATCAACTGTCTTTGCAGACGAGTTGTGTATATCGACCAAACGCTTATGAATTTTCGTCTGGAACTGTTCGCGTGATTTTTTATTCACGTGGGGGGACCGCAATACCGTCACGATAGAACGCTTCGTGGGCAGCGGAATCGGCCCCGCAATAACAGCCCCAGTGGACTTCGCGGTTTGAACGATTCTTGCCGTGGATTTATCCAGCAGATTATGATCATATGCCTTGAGACTGATTCTTATTGTCTGTGACGGCATTCTGGATTCCTCTTAATAGCTTTAGTTAAGTTAATTATTATTACTCAATGATCTCAGTGACAACACCAGCACCAACAGTATGACCACCTTCGCGAATAGCAAAGCGAAGCTCGGTCTCCATGGCGATGGGCTGGATCAGCTCGATCGTTAAGTTTACATTATCACCAGGCATTACCATCTC
>JAJRSW010000047.1 GCA_024278595.1 Fidelibacterota bacterium
CAGCCGGTCTGAAATTATCCCCAGATCAACTGGCAGGTCTGTTGGTTGATATAGAAATCGCCCGCTACGAGTTGGGAGCAAACGATAAACGAGCAAATAATGCGCTTGTTGTGGATTATATCGCGCCCTTCATTTTCACGTTTCTTTTGTTTCTGGGGATCTTCACCGGCGGTCAACTCCTGCTAAGAGCGATCCTGGAAGAAAGATCCTCCCGGGTCATTGAAGTGCTGCTCTCAACTGTGAGTTATAACGATCTCATGGGCGGGAAAATACTGGGCCTGGGCTTGTTGGGACTCACCCAATCAGCCATCTATCTGACGGTGGGTATCCTTGCTGGAAATTATTATGGACTTTCCATCATTACCCCTCTGATGGGCTTGCTATATTTTGTATATTTTATCCTGGGTTATCTGCTGTATGCCGGGATATATATTGGGGCAGGGGCTTTGTTTGATTCTGAACAAGAAGCCCAACAGGCGATTCAGATCATCACTTTCATCGCTGTTATTCCCATGCTTATGTGGACCCTGGTCATCGAAAATCCAAATTCCACTCTGGTAAATGCCCTGTGCTATCTGCCACCGGTGACCCCTTTCTTCATGATGATTAAAATTGCAGTTGGTGAGACCACCACCCTCCAGGTCTTACTCACATTGCTGGTGTTGGTCATCAGCGTTTATGGCAGTATCCGTTTGGCGGCAAAAATATTTAGAACCGGGATCCTGTTATATGGAAAACGGATCAGCTTACCAGAGATCCTGCGTTGGATACGAGCATAGTGAAATTGTCCAATAGTTGGTCTTGACATGACTGGCTTCACATTTATCTTCTGCAGGATTTTTAAACCGAATTGAACGCCAAGGGAGAGAAAATGGCCGATAATGTAATAGAATTTACTGACGATAATTTTGACGCTGAAGTAATTAATTCTGATTTACCCGTTCTGGTGGACTTCTGGGCCGTCTGGTGTATGCCATGTAAAATGGTTGCTCCTGTGGTCGCAGAGATCGCCAAAGACTATGATGGTAAACTCAAAGTGGGTAAACTGGATGTTGATAATAATCCTGCTGTTGCGCAGAAGTACGGGATTCGCAGTATCCCAAGTTTGCTGATCTTCAAGAATGGGGAAGTGGCCCAGATGCTGGTTGGCGCTGTACCGAAACCGCAGATAACTGCCAAGGTGGATGCCGTTATTGGCTGATCTCCCGCTCCATAGCTTTAAATTCAAGACCGTCCTTCGTGGCGGTCTTTTTTTTTAAAAAAAAATGTCCAACCCGACAAGGTTGCAAGAACTTCAACAATCAGCACTCGTTAATCGATATTCTGACTTCTTCAACCAGGAGATTACCGGCCCTCCAGACTCGCTATTAAACCGGCCCATATTCTTCGTACGTTCCATGTTCTGGTACCCTGTGACCTCAAGCAGTATATCCCCTCGACTCCGCTCGGGATGACGAACATTGGTGCATACGGCTAACCGGGGCCAGTTTAATAAGACCATATATTTGCATCTTTACCCAATACTCACCGCTGTGGTTTATCCATGTGGCTCTGTGGTTAAAAAAACAAATTGACCGACTTCACCCGTGGACTTCCCTATTATTCGATTATATTAGCCCCGTTACCGGGGTGTCCGTCGATCTCTTTTGAGACCGGGCTGAGAACAAACCCTCCGAACCTGATCTGGATCATGCCAGCGTAGGGAGCCAAAAATGCAGCGTAAATTACTTTTCAACCTCTTTTTATTACTATTGATCAGCCAGGTATCTTTTGCCTCAGATATCCAACTTCAGGGTCGCGTTATTGATCTGCACAGCGGTGTCGGTATTCCCGGCGTGGAAGTGTTTTCTAAAGACCAGGGAGTGGTTACAGATCAGCAGGGCAGATATGGGATAAGCCTGAACCAATTCGACACGCTTACGTTTCGCTCTATCGGCTACGAAAGTCAGCTTATCCCGGTTCGGAATGTTCCCGATGAGATCTTGTTGAGATCCAGAATACTGGCAGGGCAGAGCATCAGTGTTACTGCCAGTCGAGTGATCCCGGGGATCACTCCCGTGGCTTATTCTGTCTTGAATGCTGAGGAAATTAGTGTCCGCTATGCTGTGGAAGATGTACCCATGATCCTCAGTTCAGAAGCTGGCGTGCATGCTTACAGCGAGTCAGGCAACGGAACGGGGTATTCCTATGTTTCTATTCGGGGCTTCGATCAAAGCCGCATCTCGGTCATGCTGGATAACGTACCTTTGAATGACAATGAAAGTCATCAGGTCTATTGGGTGGATCACGGTGATATTTTGAGCAATGCCCAGGACGTGGAGATCCAAAGAGGCGTAGGGAACAGCCTCTACGGAGCCAGTGCCTTTGGTGGATCCATCAACATCAACACAGCCATCAAATCTGATCAGGAGTCACTTGATCTGACTGTTCTAAAGGGCTCTTACAACACAGAGAAGTATCGGCTGGGGTATCAGTCCGGTGACCGGTTTGGAGACGGGTTCAGCCTCACCGTGAGGGGGTCATTGCTAAATTCAGATGGCTATCGCACGGACTCCCGATCCGAGCAGAGATCCTTGATGTTTGCTCTGGAACACAGATCCCAGACCTTGACAAATCAGATCAGAGGGATCCTGGGCCAGGAATTAAGCGTGCTTCAATGGGATGGATTGAGCATTGACTACCTTAATGACCCTGATCTCAGGCGCCAGAAAATGCCCTGGACCGTACCCTTTACCGATGATTATTTTCAGCAGATCTATTCACTGAATACCTACTATCTCATCAACGATCATTCAACTATACGCAATGTCGCTTATCTGGTGGTTGGCCGCGGCTACTATGAAGTTGAAAAGTTCGATCAGGATTATTACAGCTATAATTTGGATGTGAATGATCTGTACCCAGATAGTACGGAGCGACAGCTGGTGACATCCTTTACGCGGCGCAAGTGGATCAACAACAGCTATTATGGCATCACACCAGTGTGGACTTATGAAGCCCAACAGTGGCGTTCTGATCTGGGCCTGGAATTACGTCAATATACCGGAGATCATTTTGGAGAAGTCCTGCAGGTAGGCGATTCAGTGCTGGCCAGTCAGCTTTCAGATCCCCATCGTTACTATGATTACCGGGGAAATAAGGTGTTGGGTACCGCGTTTGGCCATTTTTTGGTGCGGTTCACGCCCCAGCTAAGTAGCAGTATTGATCTAAGAGCCCAATCCATCAACTGGAACCTGAACCAGCAGCAGATCGGTCATGCTCCAGGTGTCAAGGTGAGTGCGGTCTGGCAGTTTTTGGATCCCAGGGTTGGCCTACGTTATGAATTGTCTGAAAAATTGAGTGTTTTTGCCGGGATTGGATCAGCTCATAAAGAACCGGCCGACGCCCAGATCATCGCTGCAGATGATGTCTGGAGCACACCTGTTTCAGCGCCAGCCGAAAAGGTGGTCAATTCAGAACTCGGATTGAACTGGTTTAGCGGAAGACAGCAGCTTTCAGTCAACCTGTACCGGATTGATTATCAAAATGAGCTCCTAAGTGATATTTATGATTTCCAAGAGGGTGTTTTTGGGGTTGAATCTGCCGGGATCACACTGCATCAGGGTCTGGAATTTGACCTACGCACCCATATTTTCAAGGCACTCCAAATTGATCTGAATGGTAGTTTCGCACAGCATCGTTTTCTGGAGGGCGATCTCAAGGGAAACCGTTTGGCCAATGTACCCGAGCTCTTGGGCAATGGTCATTTTCGCTACGATCTGGGGGAACGTCTCATGTTCGCTGTGAGCCTGAAATATGTTGGTAAGCAGTATATTGATCAGGTCAATACAGCAGAGTTAGCAATCCCAGCCTATTTTTTGACAAATCTATCCCTGCGAGCCACCCAGGCGAATATTGATGGACAATTGAGGATCAATAATCTATTTGATAAACACTATGCCACCTATGGATACGCTTATTATGGGGGATACTATTGGCCGGGAGCGACCCGAAACTATACTTTGAGTTTGAACTATCATTTCAGATGATCCGGTCCACATCAAAATTCATTATGTACATTCCTATTACAAAGTGTAATATGACACGAGGTTAAGCGGAAATATTATGCAGAAAATTGATATGATCATCGGAGTTAGGCCTGATTTTATTAGGGCAGCAGCTCTGTTGACGGCCTTCTCAAGTTATGAAGACACACTGGATGTACGGGTAATTCATACCGGACAGCACTACGATCCGGAACTCAGTCAGGATCTATTGGAACAATTAGAGCTGACACCCATCCATGCATTTCTGTCTGTTGAAGGTGGTGAAGGTGCCCGGCAGCTTGCTCTATTGATCATTGCCTATGAAGCGCAGATCAAGCTGGATCCACCCGACTTGGTGCTGATCATTGGTAATTCAAATTCGGCTTTGGCCGGTACCTTGGTGGCGGCAAGACAGGGAATACCCGTCGCCCATGTCGATGCTGGTATCCGTTCGTATGCACCTGTCCAACTCGAGGAACAGAATGATATGCTCATCGATCGACTTGCTGGTATCCATTTCACCTCCAATGAAGAGAGCATGATCAATCTGATCCGGGAAGGATTTGATAATAAAACGATCATAGAGGTCGGTAATATTCGTTCTGATGCGGTATTTATGAACCTGGGCTTTGCTGAAGATAGTGATATTCTGGATCGCAGCGGATTACAGGCGGGCGCCTATCTGCTGGTAACCCTGCATCATGAACATATCCTTCAGGAAACTGACTATCTCGTGGCTTTGTTTGGCATGTTTGAAGCACTTTCGGAAAGACTGGTGATCCTGGTGGTCCTCCACCCAAAAACTTTGATCCGACTTGAGGATATTCCAGAACTCATGCTGGAATCAACTGCTAATCTCCAACTGGTTTCTTCCCGTAACTACCATGATATGTTAAAACTTCAAAAAAATGCAGCCCTGGTGATCACAGATTCTCAGGGAATCCAGGAAGAGTCCACAATACTTGGAATCCAGTGCCTGACCATGGGCGATCAGACCAATCGGCCAATAACATTGTCCAAGGGAACGAACACTTCTACTGGTTTTGATGTTGAGCATCTCCGTGCCAGAATTATCGGAATTATGGAGGGCGATTCAAAAGAAGCCTATCCTATTCAGGGCTGGGATGGAAAAGTTGGACAACGGATTGTAAAATATATTTCAGATTTTTGCTGATCAGGCGATATTTCCAGAGTGAATGATCATGAAGGAATATCGTAAAATTGATTCCAAATATAGCTAAGATGGATTATTTTAATTTTTGATCATTCAAGGGTGGAATCCAAATAATGAAAAAAATAAAGATCCTAATAGTTGAAGATGAACGGCTGGCAGCGGAAGACCTGTCAATCCGGTTAGAAAAATTAGAATTCACCGTAATTGGGATTGCCTCCACGGGGAGCGATGCTGTAAAGCTCGCCAGGGATGGAAATCCAGATCTTATTCTCATGGATATTCAGTTACTGGGGAATATTGATGGCATCGAAGCTGCTCAACTGATCCATGCCGAACAACCGACCCCTATAATATTTGCCACAGCCTATGGCGATGATGCTTATATCTCAAAAGCCTTGGGAATGGCTGATCCTTATGGTTTCCTGCACAAACCAGTGGATGACAAAGCCGCTCTGACCATGATCAAGATCGCTTTAGCCCGATTCTCCAAGGATCAATTGATCATCAGGATAAATCATTTACTGCAGCTCAAGGATGAACTCTTCAGTAAATTAATTGATTCACAGTCAGTCTCTGAGATCGGGGAGCATGTCATTGAAACACTGGCTGCTGCCAGCATGTTCGAGGAATCATGGATCATCACCTGGTCAGAATCAGTAGATTTGACTTTTAATGCCTGCCACGGCATATCAAAAGCAGTCTTTAATGATTACGTTGAAAGGGTCGAGTCGAAAGACCTCATCGCCCAGAAAGCTATTTCCAGGGATGAACTGATGTCCACCATCCTGGGTAAACCCACTTATTCATTACCTCTGCGATTGGCCGGAAAAACGATCAGTACGATTGGTTTTGCTCCTGCGTCAGATGATGATCTGGATCAAAAAGAGTTGGCCATTTTGACTGATATCTCGCAGGTCATTGCCCAATCGATCCAAAATTCACGATTACAAAAAGAGCAACAGCAAGCGCAACGTCAGATCGTCGAGTCTGAAAGTCGTCTCAAAGCCATTGTTAAGAATTCCACCACCGGAATTTATCTCATAAACGACACCTATGAGTTTGAATATGTAAATGATCGCTTGTGTGAGATCTTTGGACGCGAACGGGAAGAAATTATTGGGAGCAAATTTCCTGACTATCTGGGTGCCTCACGTGAGATGGTAAAAAAGTACTATGAAGACCGACAGGCAGGGGATAATGTGCCCGGTGAATACGAGTTGGACATTGTAAGACCCGATGGTGAAGTTCGGGACATGATCATCTCCGCCAGCGTGTTTACTGATGCTCAGGGAAATGTCAAAAATGCCGGGCATCTGCTGGATATCACAAACCAGAAGGTGGCCAACCTGGAGCTGACCAAATTAAGCAAGGCCATCGAGCAGAGCCCTGCCATGACGGTCATTACCGATCTGGCGGGAAATATCGAATTTGTAAATGCTGAATTCACCAGAATAACCGGCTATTCTGCTGAAGAGGCTATGGGTAAAAGTACCAGCATTTTGAAATCCGGTTTCCACGATCAGGATTTTTATAAAGATCTCTGGGATACGATTACGAGTGGTGCGACCTGGACAGGTGAATTAATCAATAAAACCAAAGCTGGTATTATTAACTGGGAGCGGGCTTCCATCACACCAATTCGTGATGCTGCGAGCAACATTACCCATTACGTTGCTGTGAAAGAGGATATCACCCAGACTAAAAAAGAGCAGGAAGAAGCACTTAAAAACCAGAAATTAAAAGATATCCTGTACGGAATAATTTCAGCAGCCATCGAAGTCAAGGATGTTTCCACACTGTATGAAAAGATCTATCAATTCATTAGTGAAATAATCAGCACCAGTAACTTTTTCATGGCAATTCTGAACAAAGCAGACAATCGCATATATTTCCCATTTGATCGTGATTATTTTGATACGGATATGCCCGAAAGTATCGCTTGTGATCCCCAGGCCTCGCTTACAGCAAGAACGATTGTGTCCGGTAAAACACTACATGTTAAATCTGAGCAGATCCGTAAACTCATGGGCGAGGGTCAGATCACCCTGGCTGGTGATGTACCCAGTGTTTGGCTGGGTATTCCACTCAAGGTGGAAGGTGAGGTCATCGGCGCATTTGTGTTACAGGAGTATGACGGGATTGCTCAGTATAAACATGAAGATGTCCGTCTGCTGGATCTGGCAGCTGGTCAGGTGGCCCTCACCATCGACCGGGTTCGCAAAGAAGCTGCGCTGAGAGAATTGGCCGATGAACTTAGCCATGCCAATGGCATGAAAGAACTACTATTGGATGTGATCACCCATGACCTGCGGAATCCGGCCGGGGTGATCAGTTCGATCACAGAAATGCTGGAAGCAGATGACTCTGACAACGAGCTGCTTGAGATCCTCAGAGGTAGCAGTGATAGTTTGATGAAAGTAATTGAAAATGCCACCGTTCTCTCCAAGCTGAGTATTGGAGAAAGCATCGCCCGAGAGGATCTGGATCTGGTTATTCTATTGAAAGATGTCGCCGCTGAATTCGGATCCCAGCTCTCCACCGCCTCCATGACCATCAACCTGGACTTACCGGAAACCCTGATCGTCAATATAAATCCTATTCTGTCGGAAATCCCGAAGAACTATATCAGCAATGCGATCAAATACTCCTCAGCGGGCAAGATCATTGATCTCATCCTCAAGGAGGAGGGTGATCGTGTCGTACTCAGAGTAAACGATCGAGGGGTGCCAATTCCTGAGGACAAAAGGAGTGCTATATTTCACCGGTCAATTCAACTGGCAAAGGGTGAAAAAAAGGGTCGCGGTTTAGGATTAGCCATCGTGAAGCGGATTGCAATTGCCCACGATGCTGAGGTGGGAGTGGAGCTGGCCCCCCATGGCGGTAATAGCTTTTATATAAAAATCTAGGGGCGAATATTCTTCAATATTCACGTTGATGACCACGCAAGAAGTATTTTGGAAAACACGATATGTCCTATAAATACTACACTTCAGTTTGGAAAAATGGATCCTAATGTGTCTAGACCTTGCTATTCAGGTAGGTATACACAGTTCAAAATATCTCGATTCCTGTCTGCTTAAGTCAATTCCTAATTACTAATTCACGATTACCAGTTAGATTGTGACCTTATGTATAGAACTGAAGTCCGAAATTTTTGTATCATTGCCCACATCGATCATGGTAAATCCACCCTGGCAGATCGCTTGTTAGAAGAAACGCACACAATCTCAGAAAACCAGATGATGGACCAGGTTCTTGATGATATGGACCTGGAGCGTGAACGGGGCATCACCATCAAATCGCACCCCATTCAAATCAAATACACTGCCAAAGATGATCAGGAATATATACTGAATTTGATTGATACTCCCGGACACGTGGATTTCAGTTATGAAGTTTCGAGAAGTCTGGAAGCCTGTGAGGGAGCCCTACTCCTGGTGGATGCCGCACAGGGGGTCGAAGCTCAAACCGTCAGTAATGCCATGCTGGCTGTAGAAAGTGGCCTTGAGATCATTCCCATCATAAATAAGATCGATCTGCAGGCGGCTCAAATTGAAAATGTAAAATCCCAGATCATTGATCTGTTGGGTTGCGATGAGGATGAGATCATCCAGGCTTCAGCAAAGGCTAATATTGGTATTCAGGAAATATTAGAAGCAATTATCGAACGTATCCCAGCTCCGGCAGGTGATCTAGAAGCCCCCTTGAAAGCCTTGGTCTTTGACAGTACCTACGACTCATACCGAGGCGCTGTCGCCTATGTTCGGGTAGTCCAGGGTCATTTGAAGTCACGCGAGATCATGCGTTTCATGGCCAGCAAAAATGAACATGAGGTGGCTGAAATCGGCCATTTTAAGCTTAAGAAGGTCAAGGACGATATTCTCAAGGCAGGCGATGTCGGGTACATTATCGCCAATATCAAGGATATCAGCGAGATCAAGGTCGGTGATACTGTAACCCACGCTAAAGCTGGAGCGACTGAGGCGCTTTCGGGTTATCGAGAAGTCAAACCCATGGTCTATTCCGGTGTTTATCCTATAATTTCAGACGATTATTCCAATTTGCGAAATGCTCTCGAAAAATTGAATCTGAATGATGCTGCCCTGACCTGGGAACCAGAGACCTCTGGAGCACTGGGTTTCGGGTTCCGGGTGGGCTATCTGGGTCTGTTGCACATGGAGATCGTACAGGAACGCCTGGAGCGAGAATTCGCCATTGATCTTATCACTACCCAACCCAACGTAAAATTTCGGGTTAACCTTAAAGATGGCTCCCATATCATGGTTGATAAACCCAGTGATCTGCCTGATCTGGGAGAGATTGAATGCATTGATGAACCCTATGTCACTGCCGAAGTACTCACCCCGCCAACCTATATTGGTAATTTGATGAGACTCATCATCGATAAACGGGGAGTCTACAAATCCACCCATTATCTGGATCAATCCAAGGTTCAGATTTATTTTGAAATTCCATTGGCTGAGATCATTTTTGATTTTTATGATATATTGAAAAGTACTTCACGAGGCTATGCCTCCTTTGACTACGAACCCATCGATTTCCGCAAGGGTGATCTGGTGAAACTGGATATTTTGATCTCAGCGGAGCGCGTGGATGCTCTATCCCAGATCGTCCATCGCGAAAAAGCCTTTGATCATGCCCGCCGGCTCTGTGCCAAATTGAAAGAGCTTATACCCAGACAGCAATTTGAAGTTCCCATCCAGGGTTCCATCGGGCAGAAGATCATCGCCCGGGAAACGGTTAAAGCCTTGCGCAAGAATGTTACAGCCAAGTGCTATGGGGGTGATATCAGTCGCAAAAGAAAGCTGCTGGAGAAACAGAAAGCTGGTAAAAAACGCATGAAACAGGTTGGTCGGGTGGAAGTACCCCAGGAAGCTTTTCTGGCAGTTCTTAGGCTGAATGACTAAGGTCGCTAAATAATATATTTACACCGAATTCATTAAAAATCAGGTATCTCAAAATGTTTCGGATTGTTTCGTGCAATGTGGTGGTGTACATATCAGGCCGAATTCAAAAAGTTCTGATGGATGAAAAGTAGCCCCCGGATGCCTAAAATATTATCACCCCTCCAACAGTATCTCAGTAGTTCCCGCACCATTCATTACAGTCTGATCCTCACCCTGCCCCTGGTGGCTATTTACGAGATTGGAATTCTGATCATTTTCCGAGATTCATTCTTTGAATTGCGTAATAGCGGCGAGATCCTGGTCCGGAATCTGTTCACCTATTTGGGTTTGACTGATCCAAGTATAATTTCAGGCCTTTTAGTGACCATTTTTCTGGTGGTGATGATCCGGGGCTATCAGATCGAAAAGAAACCCGGTCTCCAGGCCAACTTTTTTATTTATATGTTACTGGAAAGTATGCTGTGGGGTGGTCTGCTCTATGTGGTCATGCAGCTATTCACAAGATTACCACTACAGATAATATCATTTGAAGATAAATTGGCCAATCTGAACCTGGCCCTGGGTGCCGGAATATTTGAGGAACTGATCTTCAGAATGATAGTTATCAGTGCCCTTCTGGTAGTCCTGGAACAGGGACTATCCATTCCTGAAGGGTGGTCCATCAGTTTTGCCATATTCATATCTGCCGGTATTTTCGCAGCCTTCCATTTGCTCATGGAACCCTATTCGCTACCCATCTTTGCCCAGCG
This sequence comes from Fidelibacterota bacterium, assembly GCA_024278595.1. Taxonomy (GTDB): domain Bacteria; phylum Fidelibacterota; class UBA8477; order UBA8477; family JABMPR01; genus JABMPR01. The sequence goes on from JAJRSW010000047.1 coordinate 10,877, forward strand.
GGTGTTCGCCGGCATACTGCTGGGGATCCTATATCGTTATCGCGGTTACGGCGTCAACGTCTATGCCCATGTGGTTTACAATATTCTCATTTTAGCCGGCACGTGGTAAATTAATTGCTCCCTTGATCCATGGGGAACGAAACCAGGTGGTATTTCGTTAGCTTCCAGTACTAAACGGGTGATCCCCTGGACTGTTGAGATTGAAAGAACATGAACCTGAATTATTAAGATAGTGGAAGTCTAACTAAACACAGTGAGCATTAACCCCCATAAATTGAGATTATTTCTGATTTTTGTCGGACTCATTGTCCTTCCTGACCATCTGGCTGCTGGATCTGATCCAGTCAACCAGGATACGATCATCACCGTTGATTCCGTCCATCTGTCAATTGATGGAGACACGCTAGTGTTTAAAAAGACCTGGTCAATTGATTTTCCCCAGTATTCACCTGGTATTGATAGCATTATTATGCCAGATCAACATAGCAGTTCAACATTACAGACCGACCCTGAAAATGGATTGCAAGCCACCGGGAGCATTCGACGGGGAATTCAGGTCTCCAGCAATGCTTCAGTTTCCCTGCAGTCCAGTATGTATCTCAAGATCAAGGGCAATTTGAGTGAGGATTACCTGGTTTCAGGCGTCCTGACTGAAAAGACATCACCCCTGCAACCCATTGGGAATACCCGTAGATTGAATGACTTTGACCGGGTGCTGGTGAATGTGACGGGACCAGCCTTGTCGGCTTCAATTGGTGATATAGACCTTAAGCTGGATCATGGTCGGTTTGGCCAGTTGGAACGTTCTATGGAAGGCATTGATATGACAGCCAGCCGGGGCAGGACTTCCATCCGAACCTCAGTGGGTTTCAGCTATGGTAAATACCATTTGCTGCAGCTTCAGGGAAAAGATGGCAAACAGGGACCTTATCGGCTAAGTGGAAAAAACGGCGAGAAGTTCATCATTGTTCTGGCTGGTTCAGAGCGTGTCAAATTGAATGATAAACTGCTGCAGCGTGGGGCGGATGATGATTATATCATTGACTATAATGCGGCTGAAATAACTTTTACTCAGCGATACATCCTCTCCAACAATTCCAGAATAAGTGTAGAATTTGAGTATGTTCCGGATATTTATCTCGCATCATACTCCTTTGGCAAGCAGCTGGTCAGTGGTGGCTTTTCTGTCGGTGAGGAAGCAGATTTGCCCTTTTATATCACAGCTTCCTGGCAAAACCTTAGAGATGATGCTGGCAATCCGCTGGGGGATGTCGATCTGGAACAATTGGAGACCGTCTTTAACAACCTGCCGGATAGTGTCCAATCCCAGTGGGTCAGCAGCATTCTCCCCGACACGATCAAGGGTGATTATAAACTCAACGAATCAGGAATATTGGTTTACGCCGGTGAAGGTCTGGGTAACCATTACGTTGGTTTTAATTTTGTGGGATTAGCGACGGGTGAATACCGGAAAGAGCTGAATGCTTCCGGTAGTTTTTTTATTTATGACACGCTCCAGGGTGAATATTTACCAGCAAAACGGTATTTCTCACCCCAGTCTCGCACGGTTTTCTCCATTAAAGGAGGGGCTGCACTGGGTATTCTGCACCTGGATATAGACCTGGGACTCTCCCAAAACATCAAAAACTTGTACGCCTCCCAATTCAATTCACAGCGCAAACAGGGTCGGGATGTAAGGCTGAGCTCACGCGGACGCTATCTGGAGCTAATGCTGGGTGATAAGTATTATGAATCTGGATTCGTGACCCATGCTGCGCTGGAATCAATTGAATATTACCGACTTTGGCAGATCGCTCCCCGGATCTCCGAAGCTGAACACCTTAATTTTGGCGAACTGCGTCTGGGTGAACTCAAGCATAATTTCATCTCGGGAAAAATGTCCCGGCTAAGCAGAGCCGGGGAACTGGTGGGCCAGCAAATGCAGGTTGAGGCTGCTTCAAGTCAGGATAACCCGCTCCACGTTAACATTAACAGCTCACTCACCAAGCGGGATAGCAGTGTAAGCCAACAGCATGCACTGCTGGCTTCGCTTACAACGGCCAAAGTGCTGACAGAGGTCCTGGTTAGCCTGGAGGATCGGCAACGATCCATGCTTTATCCCTCAAATGATCATCTGAGAGCAGGCGGTGGGATCACCTATTCATGGACAAAGGATCATAAACTGGCCCTGCGTTACGAACAGAGATTGGATTATAGACTGGATCAGGGAGCCGGATCGTTCCTGGATAAGACACGCATTGAATCCTGGAGTGATCAGCGCCAGGATTGGACAGCTGCCTATTCATTTTCAGAGTTCAAGAACACCAACGGAAACTTCCAGTTCAAATACAGGGAACAAGAGACCGCCGAGAATTCCCTGACCAAATACTACCTGGGAAATTTCGAATTCAGTGGAACTGCACTGGATAAACGAATCCGTTATAACCAGTACTACGTTGTGGATGAAGAACATATTCCTAAATACGATTACAACTACCTGGAAGTCGATACAGGGTACGGGAATTATAGCTTTGACCCGTATATCAACGACTATATCCTCATTAGCGGGGGACGCTTCATCCGGCAGAGGGTCTTCTCAGATGTTGAAGAACAAGTGCGTAAATATGAGAACAGAACCCGCTTCGAGTTTGTCACTCATTCCTATGGGAAATCAGCCAAAAGCGGGCTCAGAGCTCACATCCGATCAGAATTGCGAGCCAAACTTCAAGTTGACACAGGCTCCAGAATCCAGGACCAAGCCCTGTTGGCCATTAATTTGAATTATCAAACCGGGGGTAAGGGGCTGCTTAGCAAGATCAACTACCAGGCCAGAAACACAGACAATCAGACTTCTCTATACAATTATGGCAGTGAAAGCAGTCAGTTTTTGGAGCATGATCTGAATGGTGAATTCGTCTGGACAGCGGCCAATGTCTCAACGTTAGGCCTGACCTACGAACGCCGCCAGCGCGCGGTGGAGTATAACGTCCTGGCAACGGAGGATTGGCAGTCCTATCGTCCCTACCTGGAACTCCGCCTCCAACTATCGACCAGCCAAAAGCTGTTGGCTGGTCTTAAATATTCTCGGGTAGCGGATCTTCATCTGGATCAAACCTATTTGGAGACGGCTTTAACGCTTGAACATAAACTCAGGATCAGACCCCGGGGCAGATTGGATCAGAAACTACTGATCTCTGACATAACAGCTGATGTCAGTGGGATCCCATATTCCTTGTTTTCCGGTCGCCAACCCGGTACGAATTGGAAATATTCAGTCGTTGGCCGCTACACTTTTTCAAGTCGGTTTCAGTTATCCACTAATTATAGTATCCAGAAGCGGGGGAATAGCCGACCTGAACAATTCTTGAGAGTGGAAGGACGGTCCCATTTCTAATGTTCCTGATCATGACCACTGCTACCGTAAATAAAGCACCCCAAAAGCCATTTTTGTCAAGCCTGGTTGAAGTGTCTGCCAAATTGTGGCCAGCTTCAATGGGAATTGGTGCTGAGATAGTACTGTTTCTGCTATTGGCTATCCAACTTTCCGGACAGACCATACGACTGGTTTACGCTGACCATGAAAACAGTGATACTCTAACCGTTCAGCAATCCGCCATTGACTCCCTGCTAGAACGCAAAATAAGCGACTATCAGGGTCGGGGGTACTGGGACACCAAAATAGAGCTACAGGTCGCTGAGGGCAATCCTCACGAGCTTAAAGCGGTGATCCACAGAGGATCGATCCCGCTCATTGAACAGATACACTTTCAGGGGGTCAAGCAGCGGGACGAATGGCTATTAGAACAAGAATTTCTGCTGGGTAGATCGAGTATTGCGGCTGTCAAGCTTGATCAGGCTAAGGGGCACCTCTTAGATCTTGGCTATCGGGTCCAGGGTGATGGGCAGATATCCATCGATGATCAAACCAACTACCATCTGACCTATGCGGTAAAAGATCGACCGGAGCTGAATGTTGATGCGCTGGCTGCTTTTAATCAAAGCTCACAATCGGACACCGTCGCCTGGTTCGGCCATCTCGATCTATATGTTCCCAATCTGGATGGCCGTGGAAAATCCATCCGCTTGAACTGGAAGCGATTTAAGAGCAATTCTGAAAAGTTCTCTGTTGGCTATGAACATCCCTGGCTCTTTGGCAACCCGCTGAAAGCCAGTTTCAGTTTTGGTCGTGAGGTGGTGGATGGTAATTATCAGGTTATCCAGAGCAAGGTCGGCCTTGACTGGATCCTGGACTGGCAGCGATCATTGATCTTCCAATATGAACACCTCCAATCCTTGATCACGAATGAAGGCGCAGTTCTCAATCCAGATTGGCGGTCAACCAAACGCCAAATGTTGGGGCTGGGATACCGCCAATCAAACCTGGATATTTCTGCCCATAAGGGACTGGCTTTGCGTACATCCCTGGATCAGGAGTTAAATTTTGAACCTTCTTCCATTAGTCGGTTGTTGTTACGATCTGAGGCGGAAAAGCTGTTGTTCCCTGGCCTTTTCATTTCCCAGAGGGTTGCTTTAATTATTCAGAATCAGACCAAGGCCATGATCGATCCTTCCATTATGGAACCACTAGGTGGGGTTGGCAGTGTACGTGGGTATCAGGAGAACTTTTTAAGGAGTCCCTCAACAATGAGCCTCCAACATAATCTGCATCTTATGCTGGGATCCCAATCACAATTACTGGTCTTAGCTGATCTGGGGGTGTATTATGAGGCCGAATCGATTCGGTACCTGGCTGGTTATGGCGTGGGTGTCCAATTAAGCAGTGGTCAGGGACCGATCACCTTGATCCTGGCCACTCATAAGGGCCTGGATTTGCGTAATAGTTATTTACACATCAAATATTCTGGAGGCGTGTCATGGATAGACCAATGATCAAAAAAAAGTTACTGGCTGTGTTGAAACAGAATCAGGGCCGCTGGTATAAACCCAGGACACTTCTTAAAGCAGCCGGGATCAGAGAACGAGATTATCGCACGCTGAAGGTGATCCTCGTCGAACTCTATCGGGGAGGTGAGATAGACCAAAAAGGTCGACACCAGTATGCCTATAAGCCACAGCAACAGGAAAAGACCGGAACCCTGGCAGTGACCAGCCGAGGCTTTGGCTTTGTTGAATTAAAGGATGGCTCAGAAGTGTTTGTCCGGGCGCAGCACATGGAACATGCCCTGCACCGCGATCTGGTTAGAGTCCGGATTCTCAAAAAACAGTCAGGGAATAAACCTGACGGTCAGATCATTGAAGTGATCCACCGGCACCAGACCCAGTTTGTGGGGATCTATCAATTTGACCGGTTTGGTGAATGGGTTATCCCGGATGATAAGCGTATCCGCGTGCGTTTTGCCGTGGAGGAGGGGCAGCCGGGAGTGGCCAAGGATGGCCAGGTCGTGGCCGTTGAGTTGGTACAGTGGGAGCTGGGACATCCTGAACCCCTGGTAAAAATCATCGAAGTTTTGGGCTTTCCCGGGGATCCTGGCCTAGATAAAGCGCTGATCATCCGAACCCATGACCTGCCAACCAAATGGACTGAAAAAGCTTTGGCTCAAGCCGCTTCATTCTCGCAAACAAGTGTGGATATTGAACTGCAGAAACGACGTGATCTGCGTCAGCTAAAATGCTTTACTATCGATCCTGAAACGGCTCAGGATTTTGATGATGCTATGTCAATCGAAGTGAAAGACAATGGCTGGACGCTGGGTGTTCATATTGCTGATGTGTCCCATTATGTAACGCCAAACAGTCCCATTGATCGCGGTGCCCGGAACCGGGGGACCAGTGTCTATCTGGTTGGCTCAGCCATTCATATGCTGCCGGAAAGTCTGGCAGCAGATCTGTGTTCTCTAAAACCGGGGGTCGATCGGCTCAGCATGACCTGTATGCTGCAGATCGGTCTGGACGGGAATGTTAAGCATTACGAGATCTTGCCGGCTGTCATTCATTCACATCAACGCTTCACTTATGAGGAAGTTGAGCTGATTCTGAATGGCCAGGATCATCGGCTGGCACCTCAGATCCATGAAATGGAAAAATTAAGGAAGATCCTGTTCCGGGAACGGAAAGCGCGAGGCAGTATCGACCTGGATCTGCCTGAACCCATAATCAGTTTGGATGAGACCGGTTTTCCCCATTCCATCAAGCCTTCCAAAAGGTTGACCGCCCACCGTCTGGTAGAGGAGTTCATGCTGATTGCCAATCGCATTACTGCTGAATTTCTAGCGCTGAAATTTAAAAAGTCCAAGTTGCCCGGACTGTATCGAATCCACGAGAACCCTTCCGCAGATGATATTGTAAAATTACAGTCAATCCTCCAGCGATTGGGGATTCAGCAAAAGATCTCAACTCCGGTAAAACCCATGGATTACCAGAAACTGGTCGAGGCAGTGCGGGAAAGTCCCTTCCGTCATTTTATCGAGAAGGTGACCCTGAGGTCCATGACCAAAGCCATCTATGCCGTGGAGAATCGCGGACATTTTGGTTTGGCCTTCTCCACTTATACTCATTACACCTCACCCATCCGACGGTATCCTGACCTAGTGGTGCACCGATTGTTAAAGGCTTATTCAAGTGCTAAAACGGAATCGGCACCCAGTATCCAGACCTTGAGTAAACTCGCTGAGCATTGCTCTCAAAGGGAACGGGTGGCGGTGGAGGCGGAACGCGATCATATCAAAATGAAACAACTTCAGTATCTGAGTAAATTGGTGGGGGAGAGTTTTGATGGTGTGATATCCGGTGTCCTGCAGTTTGGTTTTTTTGTTGAACTGGCCGAAACCTTTGTGGAGGGTTTGGTACATGCCACCAGCTTGACAGATGATTATTATGTTTATGAGGAAGATCACTATAGTATGACCGGCCGGCGCAGTCGAAAAACTTATCGGCTTGGTGATCCTGTTCGCGTAAAAGTAACTTCAGTATCGATCTCTGAAGGTCTGGCTGATTTTGTGCTGGCAGAAGAATCAGGCTCAAACACGAAAACCAAGACCGTAAAATAGTAGAGTGACAATGAAGCTAATTTTTCTGTAAGAATTATAATAGTGGCAAATAATTCTGGATGCAGGATCATAATTAGATAGATTTCAGCTCAATTGAGGCGGACAAGTTTTTGGAGGGAAAAATGAAAATCAGCACACTTATCAAGATGCTGCCCCTATTGCTGCTTTTCCTGGCTGTCATAGCTTGTGAAAAACCAAAACAAGCTGCCATTGGTTATGAGCACGTGATCACCGTGGTTTGTGATGAGGAGAATTGGGAGGCCTGTGAACCAGTATTGGCCGAAACATTAGGCAAAATATACAAAACGCCGCGAACGGAACCACTCTACACGTTTCACCGGATCAGCGCTGGTGATCTTAACGTTAATATTTTGAATAAGAACCTCATGATTCTCACCCGCCTGGAGGTTTACAGTGAGGTAACCGCTCAGGTTCGTTCCATGTTACCTGATTCTACAATTACGCGTATTCGAGAAGATCCCAGGGGCTACTACTATCAAGAAGATGCCTATGCTCAGGGCCAGGCGCTTATTGTAGTTGCTGGAAAATCCATCCCGGATCTGAGTAATCGCTTAAAAATAAACCAGAAACAGATCTTCGACTTTTTCGAGCGGAAGCTGTATGAACGAAATACTGCCTTTGTGTATCGATCAGGGGAACAGTTTGAGCTTGCTGAAAGCTACTTTGATCAATACGGTTATTATCTTCGAATGATGCATGATTATGTGGAGATCAAAAACGATCCCAATTCTAAAATAGTTTGGCTGGGCCGTGATTTTCCCTATAGATGGTTATCTGTGAGTTGGTCGACCCCGGATGATTCTACGGCATTGGAAATCCAGCTGGAAAATCTGTTGCGGAACACCTATGAAAAGAGAATGGGTGATATTAGACTTAATGAAGATCGGCTCATACGGGAACCATTTTGGTTCCAGCAGTACGCCGCATTTAAATATTATGGGCTGTGGGAATCCAAGTTGGAGATCAAGGGCGGCCCCTTTATCGCCTACGGATTCTATGAACCCCTAAAGGACAGGATCTATCTACTCTCGGGTATCATTCATGCCCCCAATAAAGATAAGATGCCTTATCTGCGACAGATGGAAACCATCTTTCGGACATTTGATACGGAGATCTTTCAGCCTGAATAAACCGCACAATAGAGACCAGATCCAGGGAACATCCCATAGGAAGAAAAACAACTCATGCGCTTAATGATCACTGGAATAAACGGCTTGCTGAGTCAGAATCTGGTCCAGGAGTTTTCAGACCTGTATGAAATCAATGGTATTGATCTGAATCCAGGGATCTATCCCGCTGATCAGAATATTCAGGTGACCCAATTAGATCTGACCCACACATCTGAATTAGCAAAACATCTACAGACCAGTGAACCGGATGTCTTGATCCACACAGCTGCCTACACGAATGTAGATCGTGCAGAGACCGAACGCGATCTGGCCTTTGCCGTGAATGCCGTTGTTCCAGGTGAATTGGCAAAACTATGTCGGGATCTGGATATTCCCCTGATCCATATCTCAACTGATTATGTTTTTAGCGGCGACTCAGGACCCTATGCGGAAATAAGTAGCTGTGATCCCCAGGGCAGTTACGCTGAGTCAAAGTATGCCGGAGAACAGGCCGTCCTCAATTGCGGCGGACAGGTGGCGGTGGTCAGACCTAATGTAATGTATGGTCATGGTGTGCAGCTAAAGAGTAGTTTTGTTGCTTGGCTGATCAAGGAATTGCAGCAGGGGCGACCGGTAAATATCGTGGATGATCAATACAATAATCCGACCTATGCCCGTCGTCTGGCCACTGTGATCCATCAAATATTGGATAAAAAAGCCTGGGATCTCTGGCACTTTGGATCAAAGGAGACGGTGTCGCGTTATACTTTTGCATTAAATATTGCCCACACTTTTGGGTTGCCCTCAGGCTTAATTAATGCAATTTCGACGGTGGAGCTAAATCAAAGCGCCCCGAGACCGCTAAGAAGCGGCTTGATCTGTGAAAAAGTGAAGCAGGAGTTAGACGTACCGATCTTGAGCATTAGCGAAGAGCTGGAGCTTTTAAAGGAAGAAATGAATGCCTCGTAATCTGACCATCATCCCGACCTACAATGAGAAAGAAAATATTCTCCTGGTCATCGATAAGGTCCTGTCCCTGGCTGTGGAAACTGATATTCTCATCGTGGATGACGGCTCACCGGATGGTACGGGTGAGCTGGTGAGAGAAAAACAGCAAAATACACCGGAACTGCACCTCATGGAACGAGCAGGGAAATTGGGGCTGGGAACTGCCTATATCGCAGGCTTTAAATATGCGATTGAGCATGACTATGATACAGTGGTGCAGATGGATGGCGATTTCTCCCACGATCCCGAAGAGATCGAAACGTTCCTAAAAGAGATCGAAACCAACGATCTGATCATTGGCTCCCGCTATTTAAATGGCATCAGTGTGGTCAATTGGCCGCTGCAGCGACTGATGTTAAGCTATTTTGCCAGTAAATATATCCAGCTGATCACCCGCATGCCGGTCAATGATGGTACTGGTGGATTTAAATGCTGGCGAGTATCATTCTTGAAACAGATTGAACTTGACAAGGTTCGCAGTAATGGCTATTCATTCCAGGTTGAAATGAATTTCCGCGCCTGGCGTCGTTCTCCTGACCGGGTCAAGGAAATTCCCATATTATTTGTTGATCGCACAGTTGGTCCAAGCAAGATGTCCAAAGCTATTGTTCGCGAAGCTATCTGGCGGGTCTGGTGGTTACGCCTCATGGCTCTGCTGGGAAAGATCTAAGCAACCAAACTCTGTCGCCCCGCTTGTATGAAGCTCTCAATCATAATTGTCAACTACAATGTAAAGGCTTTTCTCCAACAGGCCCTGGAAAGCATTTTAAAATCAACCCGGGATATTGAATCAGAAATATTTGTGGTTGATAACCATTCCGTAGATGGCAGTGTTGAGCTGCTTCAAGAACAGTTTCCCCAAGTCACCCTCATCGTTAACGCTGATAATCTGGGCTTTGCCTCGGCCAATAATCAAGCTCTGGCAAAAGCACGCGGGGAATATGTCTGGTTACTAAACCCTGATACACTGGTGCAGGAAGACACAGCTTTAAAACTCATCCAAGCCATGGAGGCAGACCCGCAGATCGGACTGTTGGGGTGTAAAATACTCAATGATGATGGAAGTTTGCAGTTAGCCTGCCGGCGAAGTTTTCCAACACCATGGGTGGCGTTTACAAAACTGCTAGGTCTGGCTAAACTTTTCCCCCAATCGAAATGGTTCGCCCGTTACAATCTCACTCACCTTGATCCCGATCAAGCCTATGAAGTTGAGGCTATCAGCGGATCATGCATGTTTACCCGTCGTCAGGCCCTGGACACCGTGGGTCAGCTGGATGAGACATATTTTATGTATGGTGAAGATCTGGATTGGTGTTACCGGTTTTCCAAGGCTGGCTGGAAAGTATTTTATACGCCAGAGACCAGCATCATCCATTATAAGGGTGAATCCTCCAAGGTAGTGGCCTGGGATAGTATGATCCATTTTTATAAAGCGATGGATATTTTTGCCAAAAAGCATTTTAGCTCGACCAGTCGGTTCCCCCTGCATTGGATCTTGCGTAGTGGTATTTATGCCAGATATATATTGTCGATTGCGAATAAGATCGGGAAAAATAGTCTGGGTTACCTCCTGGACCTCATGGGTCTGTTAGCCCTCACGGTCCTGGCCATATATCTCAAATTCCGGACGCTGGAGGTCATGTCACAGTATATCCTGGTGCTTCCCGTATATTTGGGAACCTGGCTGGCAGTTATCTCAAGTGTTGGATTATATAGAACTTATAAATATTCAGTTGGTCGCTCCATCGTGGCAGTCTCCTTAGGCTTTTTGATCAACGTTGCCTTGACATATTTCTTTAAAGATTATGCATTTTCCCGGGTGGTCATGCTTATCAGCTACCTTGGTGCTTTATTCTGGATCCCTGGCTGGCGGATCATTGCTTCCTCGAGACGAACAGAGAATTTTGAATTGGGAACCCAACGAACATTGATCATTGGAGACCTGGAAAGTGCCGGAGATATTTATTCCAGATTAATGACCAACCTTGGTTTAGGGTATACCCCCATCGGTATTGTGGAAATAGACGCTTCAGAGATCACTGATAAACGCGTGGTGGGGAAACTTGATGATCTGTTGGACCTGGTCCAATACCATAAGATCGATGATGTAATTTTTACCTCAGATAATTTTAAGGTACAGCAGATCTTCGAATACCTGCCAGCCCTGAGCAGTCAAGGAGTAAAGATCAAACTGGTGCCAGGCAACCTGTCCTTCATTATTGGAAAATCAACCGTTGAGTCCCTGCATCAGGTCCAGTTCGTGGACATGGATTTTAAATATTACCACTGGGGATCACGTTTTATAAAAAGAATTGAGGATCTGATCCTGGCCCCTTTGCTAATGCTCTTTATGAGACCTTTTTTAAGTCTTGTGGTCAGTTCAAAAGGCATGGTTGCAAAGCGGATCATCGTACTTGATCGAGAGCGTACGGTCTTCCAGACAGCTGAGGGACAGGAAAATTTTTGGAGTAATTTAGGCTTGCTTCCACAGGTGATTCGGGGAAAGTTGAGCCTGGTTGGATCACCGCTTGAGTTAAAGAACAATGGGTGGGATGTTAAACGTGGTTTATTTAGTCTTGAATCGGTTCGTGGTGGTGCTGAGTTAAGTGAAGAGGAAAGATATGCGCTCTTGAACTATTATCTTCATAATCATTCAGGCTTGTTGGATCTGGAGATAATGATCAAAGCGTTTATAGGGAAATAACATGGCAAAGACAGTCCTAGAGTTTGAAAAACCAATTCACGATCTTGAACAAAAGATCGTTGAAATGGAGATCATGTCCAGCGATTCCAATGTGGACATGAAAAAGGAGATTAAAAAGCTCCGTAAAAAACTCGTCGAACAATCAAAAAAGATCAATAAGAATTTATCCCGCTGGCAAAGGGTGCAGTTGGCTCGTCACGCCGATCGGCCCCATTCCCTGGATCTGATCGAGCTTATGTGTGATTCCTGGGTTGAACTCCACGGAGATCGTTTGTTCGGTGATGATAAGGCCATTGTAGGCGGTATTGCCAGAATTGATGACCAAAGAATGGTTCTCATCGGTCAGCAAAAGGGTCGAACGACTAAGGACAATCTTTATCGCAACTTTGGGATGCCGTATCCAGAGGGTTATCGTAAGGCGCTGAGGTTGATGAAGTTGGCCGAAAAATATGATTTACCAGTGGTAACCCTGGTGGATACCATCGGTGCCTACCCGGGTATTGAAGCTGAAGAACGGGGACAGGCAGAAGCAATTGCCCGCAACCTGTTTGAAATGAGCCGGCTACAAGTCCCCATTCTGGTGATCGTGATCGGTGAGGGTGCCTCTGGTGGTGCCTTGGGTATAGGTGTCGGTGATCGCTTGATCATGCTTGAAAATACCTGGTATTCGGTCATTTCGCCTGAAGGTTGCGCCTCGATCCTGTACCGCGATGCAGACCAGAAGAAAAAAGCTGCCGAAGCCATGCGGGTCACAGCTGAAGATCTGTTGGAAATGGGCTTGGCTGATCGAATAATTGCTGAACCATTGGGTGGGGCACACCGGAATTATAAAGAAACAGCCCTAACCCTGAAGAGGGTAATCCTGGAAGAATTGAAAGAGCTCATAATAATACCAGTAGCCGATAGGTTAGAACAACGGATCACAAAGATTGAGAATATGGGTGTCTGGGAAGGTTGATGATCCAATTCGACTACCACTTCAAGGTTCGTTACAAAGATATTGATCAAATGGGCGTGATGTACTACTCCCGCTATTTTGAATACTATGAAGCAGCCCGTACGGATATGATGAGCGACCTGGGCTTGACCTACAAAGAGCTGGAAGAGCAGGGCATCATGATGCCAGTAGTGCATAGTGAATCTGATTATTTGGCCGGCTCGGGATTTGATGATCACTTGATCTGCAAAACTGAGATCAGGGAAAAGCATGGTAACCGCATGGAAATATTTTATACCGTGGTCTCTGAGAATCTTCCAGCCAACATTATTAATACGGGTAAGACCATTCATGCTTTTGTCAAGCTCAATGGAAAACCAACTCGAATCCCACAATCACTGAAACAGGTCGTTGACAATAAATGGGAGCACGTTAAGTGAGTAATGAACTCATATTTTTTATGCAAACCATCCTGGGACTGATGATCGTCCTGCTGGCCTTTCGGATGGGGAAGACCTGGCTGTACGCTTTGATCGGTGTAAATTATGTTTTGGCCAATATTTTTGTGACCAAGACAATTACTTTATTCGGGTTCGAAGCTACCGGTGGAAATGTGCTGTATGGAGCAATCTTTCTTTCCACCGATCTGCTTTCGGAATACTATGGGAAAGACGCCGCTCGCAAGGGTGTTTATATTGGACTGGGCGCCACGCTATTCTATCTCCTGATGTCCCAATTCATGCTGGCCTATTCTGCCAGTCCCAATGATTGGGGTCCGGCAGTTGGCATGGAATCCATCTTTGGCTTTGCGCCCAGTATCGTACTTGCAAGTGTCATAGCGTACTTGATATCCCAACTCCACGATGTCTGGGCCTTTCACATGTGGAAAGAAAAGTTCAGGGGTAAATATCTCTGGATCAGAAATAATTTGTCAACGGCCACCAGTCAGCTGATCGACTCACTCACTTTTGCTATTCTGGCTTTTTCAGTCTTCCCCAGACTGTTTATGCACCCTGAAAGTGTTTTACCCATGACCGTCGTTTGGGAAATTGTGCTGACGACCTATATTCTCAAGTTGATCGTAGCCTTTCTTGACACCCCATTCATCTACTTTAGTCAGAGATTTCGACCGCAAACTTAATCGAATCCAGGGGCTGGGACTTTTCATTTGTCCTCAGATAGGCACGGATTATATTTGCGCGCTTTTATAAAAAGGAGACGTGGCCGAGTGGCTTAAGGCGGCGGCTTGCTAAGCCGTTGAACGTTCCGACGTTCCGTAGGTTCGAATCCTACCGTCTCCGCATTTTTGGCAAAAGAATACGGATTATGTGACCAACAATACTCTTCAATCCTTATTCGAAATTCAGCACCACTGGAGGTGTAGGCTAATTGGTAAGTCAGCGGTCTTGAAAACCGCCGTCCGTGAGGACTTGGGAGTTCGAGTCTCTCCACCTCCGCTTTCACATAGAAATATTTCCATCCCGAGAACAAGCAGTTCAAACCCTTCAGGGGTAAACCATTTGGTGATTTATTATCAGGGAGTTCATCCCGCTGACAGCAGAATTCGCTACACTCAGTCTCTGAACCCCACAACCAGCTGGGCCACCTCCACAACTACTTGATATATCTTCGCACAGTATTTCTGGCTAATACCTGGGACAGAAGCCGCTGCTCTTCGCTTCCCCAGTCCTCCCCCTGAGGAACCTAAGCATTGGGCAATCCTTTGGATAAACAGCTTGATTGGGGACACCATCACACCTATGTTTAGGCAACCCCAAACAAGTAGGAAATATGATCGATCGTATCGTCGGGCTGCTAAGCCCACGACCCATGGTTGTGGTCTCGTTGGCTTTTATGCTTGGAATATTGCTGGAACAAACCCTCCGAATTGGACCTTTAGTGATCCTCTTGCTCATGCTGGTCGTTGCGGTGGGACTATTTGTCCCAAAGGTTCATTCCTGGGGAATCATCGTGATCCTGCTCCTTTTATCCGGAAGTCTCCGCCTGGCTACCCACCAACTTCAGCCCAATAGTTCTCTCGCCAAATTCACCGCTCAGCATGATTCGATCTACCAGGTAACTGCCATCGTTGGAAATGTTGGAGAAACTCGTAAAGGCACCCCGAAATACACGCTCTCGCCAGAGCTAATAGATCAGATTGGTATCTCCCATGGCAGCATGATCCTTTACGCCAAGGACCTCCTGGAGATTCCTGAAATAGGGGATACCCTGATTGCACCGATGTTGCTGAATCAACCACGGGAACAACGGAATCCTCACGAATTCAATTATGCCTACTATCTTGAAAAGCAGGGGATCTTTCTGGAGGGTTTCATTGACGATGTGGAACAAGTGGTGCTCCACAGATCGCTGGATATAACCACCGCCAAGCTCATGCTGACATTGAGAGATCTGATCAAATATCATTTTCTTAAAGATCTCTCCCCACGCTCAGCTGGGATCATGTCAGCATTGATCCTGGGGGAACGTAGCGATGTGGATGACCAGATTAAATCTGATTTTGCTAATACCGGAGTGATCCACGTGCTTGCAGTAAGCGGTCTGCATGTGGGATACGTATCGCTCATCCTCATAACCATGATCGGTATACTCCGTATCGCACATCGTCCCAAAACCCTGCTGGTCATCCTTGGATTGGGGTTTTACGTGATCCTCACTGGAGGTGCAGCCTCGGTCATGCGAGCTTCCATCATGGCGGGGTTGATCTTAACTGCTAATCTGATCGAGAGAAAGACCGATATATTCAACATTCTGGCAACTGCCGCACTGCTCATCCTGTTGATCGATCCCATGCAACTGGGGGGCATTGGGTTCCAACTCTCATTTTCGGCGGTCCTGAGCATTGTGATGCTTTTTCCAATACTCAGGGAATGGATTCCAAAATTCAACCCAAAATCAAAACTGACAAGCCAATTTATAAACGGACTGGTGGACCTTTTTTTGGTTTCCCTGGCAGCCCAATTGGGAACATTGGCAATCACCATCTACTATTTTCATAAAATCCCCATCATTAGTCTGGCGGCCAATATTATTGTTGTCCCGCTGATCGGGCTGATTGTGGCAACCGGCTTAACCTCACTGCTGGTGGGGTCCCTCTTTCCAATCCTTGCTGAGCTATGGGCAGCACTGCTGGATGGCGTCATTGATCTCATGCTCTGGTTTGTGCAGTTCTGCGCCCAATTCGAATGGGCTTTTGTTACGACGCGTTCGATCCAAATGTTCGAGGTCATCCTCATTCTCTCAGCGGTCTCTTCAATCGCTCTCCTCCAGCGTTCCAGGCTACCCATGCTTTGGACCATTCTATTCCTGACCTGGGGTGATCTCACGGTCTGGTCGGATCTATCCGGATCACCTGGGTTGGAGCTTGTCATGCTGGATGTGGGGCAGGGGGATGCCATGGTGATCCACACGCCTAATGGAAAGACCATGGTCATTGATGCTGGTCTGAATTTTGGTGGTAGGGACATGGGTAAGGATGTTATTTCGCCTTATCTGGTCCACCGTAACTGGAATAAAATTGACCTCCTGGTCCTGACCCATCCCCACAACGATCATATGGGGGGCGCTCATTATTTATTGACCCACCACGCTGTGGGGAAGGTGCTATTGCAGGATATTGATTATGATTCTTACGGGTACCGGAAATTACAGGCCACCCTGGATTCGTTACAGATTCCCACATCTGACGCGTGTACTGGAAAAATTGATTCGGCATTGGCGCCTGTATATCTGAGAGTGATGGGGCCCAAACAATTTGATGCCATTTCCCAGCCTGCTAATGTGAACAACGTTTCAATTGTCCTCCAGTTGTTCTACGGACAAAGCTCCCTCCTGTTGACTGGAGATGCAGAACAAGAAGTTGAGGCCGCTCAGTTAGGCTTCGGTGCCTTATTGGAGAGTGATCTGATCAAAGTTCCGCATCACGGTTCAAGGACCAGTTCGACCCGGAAATATCTGAACTTCGTGGATCCCAATGTGGGTCTCATAAGTCTGGGTACCCGTAATAAATACAAACATCCAGCCCCCATCACTCTGAAACATTATGCTGAATTGGGGGCTGAGATCCATCGCACAGATCTGGAGGGGGCCCTTATTTATATAAGTGATGGAACTGAGTGGGTTAATCATGATTGGAAGACCGGACATTGAGGCCCTGGAAATGTTATGGATATCAGTGAGAGTACTTTTGCTAGTTCAATATAAGTCAGCACCCCATAATTGGATCCAGGCAAATTACCACGAAGCAGCTTTTACGGTTTATATCCCGGATTATCTGGTCATATTAAATGAAGCGGATTAGCCTATGGGAGAATAGTCATGATAGCACCAACCCTCATCAAAAATGCCCGGTGTGTCTCATCGCAGGGAATCATTCAACAAGATGTTCTTATAGAAAATGGCCGGATCTCTAAACTGGGACAGCTCAATCAGAGGACTGCCGAGAAGGTAATTGATGCCAGTCATCTTTTCCTGCTTCCCGGGGTGCTTGATCCCCAAGTTCATTTCCGGGATCCGGGCTTAACCTGGAAAGAGGATCTTAGAACAGGGGCTATTGCAGCTGCTTCGGGCGGTGTAACCAGTTTCTTTGATATGCCCAATACCAAGCCTTCAACCATCACCATTGATACCATGGCCGAACGTAAACAATCCGCCTCGGAAAAATGCATTGTGAATTACAATTTCTTCATGGGTGCCACAAATACCAATTTAGCTGAATTAAATAGTGTGGAGAATGTTCCAGGGATCAAGATCTTCATGGGCTCATCCACGGGTGACCTGTTGGTGAGTGATGTGCAGGATCTGGACCATATTTTTAGTCATGGGACGCGCCTCATTGCTGTTCATGCTGAAGATGATGAAATTATTAACGCTGCTCGAGAGATCTACAAAAATTCCAAGGATTTTAACCATCACCAATTCGTCCGGCCTGCGGATGCTGCTTTGAAGTCGACTACTCTGGCAGTTGAGCTGTCCATCAAGTATCAGCGACGTTTGCATATTCTCCATCTTACCACTCAAGATGAGGTTCGCTATTTGAGCACTCAGAAGGAAAAAGGACCCATATCGGTAGAAGTGTGTCCGCAGCATTTTCTGCTTTCTGCACCATTTATTTATCAGAAACTGGGAGCCTATGCCCAAATGAATCCACCTATACGGGGTATTGAACATGGGGCAGCCTTATGGAATGGTTTGCTTGATGGTGTCATCGATTGTATTGCCACTGATCACGCCCCACATACTCATGCAGAAAAAGCCCAGCCATTTGGAAAAGCACCCTCTGGTATGCCTGGTGTTGAAACTTCCCTGCCCTTGATGCTTGATCGTACGAACCGGGGCCTGTGCAAGCTGGAAAATGTAGTTAATTGGATGTGCGAAAAACCGATGGAATTATATGGAGTCCGGAATAAAGGTTTTATCAGGCAGGGATATGATGCAGACCTGGTTCTGGTGGATATGCGACAACAGAAAACAATTGAAAATGGGAAGCTCTTTACCAGGGTCAACTGGAGTCCGTTTGATGGGTGGACCACCACGGGTTGGCCGGTAACGACCATGGTAAATGGTCATATTGTTTTTCAGGATGGGGGAATTGATGAAAGTGTTAAAGGTCAGGAGATCCAGATCTCAGATCGTTATTCATGAGTAGAAAATCATAAATGTGCTGAGCCAGGAGTGCATGCCCTGTTTTAACAGGATGGATCTGATCCGCTGCCCATGCTGTGGCAGGTGCGTTCTTAATTGCAGTATCAAATATTGCTTGAGTATCCAGAACGGGCAGCTTGTATTCAGAACTCAGTTTACGGACCACACCGATATATTGTGACATCCTCAGATAAAGTGCAGCTGTTTTGGTGTCCGAAATATAGTAGGGAGTCAAAAGTTGGATCCGGCTTTTTGGCAAGTATTTTCGTAGCGCCAGGATAAGTTTCCCATAATCAGCTTCATATTCCTGAAGCGGGACGGCCTGGTTATCAGACATGAAATCATGATAGGCATCGTTGATTCCGATCTTGATCACGATAACATCCGGAGTATGCGGGACCACGTCAGTTTTGTAGCGCGCAAGCAAGTCCTGGATCGTATGCCCGTTTACACCGGAATTGATGACGCGAACCTTCTTCTGGTGTGCTTGTTTCTGAAATAGTTTGGCGAGCATAGCCACAAATCCATCACCCAGAGGATTGCCCTTTGACTTACCGCCAGCAGTAATGCTGTCCCCAAAAAATAATATTTTCACCATCGATCTGTTCTCGTCTAGCGCATCGTTCTGATCTCATCCAAAGCTTTTTTAGAAATATCCGGGACCATTACATTTTCGGCAGGAAATCCCACAACCAGCAAGAGGAAGGGTCGTTCGCCAGTTGGTCTCCGCAATATTTTACTTAGGAAATTCATGGGACTGGGTGTGTGGGTCAGCGTTGCCAGACCCGCATTATGTAGTGCTGTGATCAACATCCCGGTAGCAATGCCGGTTGATTCCTTGGAATAGTAATTTTTAAGCTGTTTCTGATTCTGATCCAATTGGTATTTTTGTTCAAAGATCGCAATCAGGACCGGGGCTTTATCCAGAAAAGGTTTATCCGCACTGGTCCCCAATGGTTGCAGCGTCTCGAGCCAGGTCTCGCCAGCCCGTCCGGCATAAAATTCCTGTTCTTCTTTTTCGGCTGCCAGGCGGATATTACGTTTTACCGCCGGATCTTTGATCACCACAAAGTGCCAGGGTTGTTGATTCGCACCGCTGGGAGCTGTGCCAGCAGAAAGGATACAACTGTCAATGATCTTCAAGCTGACCGCTTCGTCAGAAAACTCACGGACACTCCGCCTGGTTTTCAGCAGGTCATAAAAAATTGTTGCGCGATCGAGCATATTGGTCTGTGAGCGCTTTGTGTAACCCGATAGCGGGATAAAGTTATGGTACATAAATCACCTTTGTTCTCAGTTAACAATGGTAGAAACTAACCCTGGCGGAAATAAATATTACCAATTATTGATTAAGAATGGGGGGCTTTTGGTGTAGCAAGGATCAGAATCTAACCACTAATGGAGCAGATAAACTTAAGGCATGCCTGATCCTTTGCCGGCTGCGATACAGCTCTGTTTTTTATTTTGATGATTTGTTGACCCGCCGTCGCCTCATGTCATTCGGCTATGGTGTGGTCGACTTCACTTTTGCAGAGCGTAGTCGAGTACCAGAGGGGGGAGTCGAACCCCCACAGTGTTGCCACCGGTGGATTTTGAGTCCACTGCGTCTACCAATTCCGCCACCCTGGCCATTTCTAAAAGCGCGCGCCATGATACATTCAGGGAAGCTATGTGTCAATAAAATGCTGTGCTTTGAACATAAAAATGTTTATCATTAGCGAATATTGATCAAAACCCCAAAAAGGAGGAGCCGTCGTGGAATTCAAAACGATTGCCGAGATGTTTCTTAATGTAACAAAGAATTTCCCCGAGACTGAGCTGTTTACTGAAAAAGTGGATGGGCAGTGGGTTGGTGATAAGGGAAAAGACATATACGAGATGGTGAAAAATGCCTCTTATGGCCTGGCTGCCCTGGGCATTCAGCCAAAAGATAATTTGGCTATTTTATCTGCGAATTGTCGTCGTTGGGCTTATTCTGACTATGCAACTACCACCCGAGGAGCAACATCGGTCACGGTGTATCCAACGCTGATCGCCAAGCAAGTGCAATACATACTGGCTCACTCTGATTCTAAATTGGTCTTTGCCCAGGATAAATTACAAATGGATAAACTCATGGAAATCAAGGATCAGTGCCCCGAGTTGAAGGCCATTGTATATTTTGATGAAGCGCTGACTTATGATGAAGAAAACATCATCTCCTTCAACACACTCATGGAAAAGGGGAAAGCCTTTCAAAAAACTGATAAATCTTATGATTACGAAGCTGGGGCTTTACAGGTAAAATCAGATGATATCCTCACGCTCATCTACACCAGCGGGACTACTGGGAACCCCAAGGGTGTCATGCTTACCCACGGAAACCTGGTGAGTAATATTCTTGCTTCAAATGCCAGGCTTGGAATCACCGCTGAAGATAAATTCTTATCCTTCCTGCCTCTGAGTCACAGTTTTGAGCGCTTGGGTGATTATGTCGGCACCCATATGGGCGCCAACATCACTTACGCTGAATCCATGGAAAAAGTGATCGAAAATCTGAAGGAGGTGGAACCCACCGTTGCTATGTCGGTGCCCCGTTTATACGAGAAGATGTATGCCGGTGTTCAGGCGAAATTTGCGGCTGGATCATTCATTAAACGAAAGATCGCTGCCTGGGCAGTAAAAACTGGTTATGAATATGTAGATGCCCGTAATGCCGGTACGATCTCTCCCAAGCTGGCCAAGAAAAAGAAACGTGCTGATAAATTGGTACTGGGAAAGGTTCAAGCTCTGCTAGGTCCTCGCTTCAAGTACTTTGCAAGTGGTGGAGCACCCCTGTCTAGTGAGATTGGTCGCTTCTTTGATGCTGCCGGTGTTTCGATCCTCGAAGGCTATGGTTTATCAGAAACATCCCCAGTCATTACGCTGAATCCACCCCATGATTTTCGATTCGGCACGGTAGGGCCGACAATTGACGGTGTCGAGGTTAAAATCGCTGATGATGGTGAGATCTTATCCCGTGGTCCCCACATCATGAAGGGGTATTACAAGGATGAAGCCGGAACTCGCGAAGCAATTAACGACGATGGCTGGTTTCACACTGGAGATATCGGTGTGATCGATGATGGTTATCTCCGGATCACTGACCGTAAAAAGAATATCATTGTCACAGCGGGAGGCAAGAATATTGCGCCAGCCCCCATGGAAGGCGCCTTGATCCTGAACAAGTATTTTGAGCAGGCTCTGGTCATCGGTGACCGACGCAAGTTCGTATCTGCCATTATGGTTCCCAATTTCGTAGAATTAGGCTCCTGGGCCACTGATAACGGCATTACCGATACCAGTGCTGAGTCCTTGATCAATGATACCAAGGTATACGACATGCTCATGGGTGAAGTTGAAAGTGTCATGCAGAATTTCAGTAGTTATGAAGCAGTCAAGAAGATCATGCTGCTGCCTAAGGAATTCAATATTGAGGATGGTACCTTAACCCCGACCCTTAAAATCAAAAAACGGGTTGTTGAAGAACGGTTCAAGAATGAAATAGATGCGCTTTACGAATAACAGTCACTAAAACAATACCAAGAGCTCCTGCTGCAGATCGGGGGCTCTTTTTTTAGAGAGGACTCATCCATGGATATCGGAGTGATTGGATCTGGTAGTTGGGGCATGACCCTGGCCATACATCTATTGAAAAACGAACATGCGGTCAGTGTGTGGTTTTATTTGCAGCAGGATTTTGATCAGGCTCTGAAAAAACGCGCACTCCCAGATTATCTACCAGATGTTATACTGCCTGAGGAACTGCAATTCACCATGGATATGGAAGCCTGTGTAACCGGGAAGGATCTAATCTTAGTTGCAATTCCGTCGCACACCGTAGGGGGGACACTTGCTAAAATTGCTGACCTAATTGCTAGCGATACCATTATGGTAAATGTAGCAAAAGGAATAGAGAATGATTCCCTGCGGACCATGAGTCAGGTTATCTCAAATGCCTTACCAGACCATCCAGTTGGTAATATTGCCACTCTGTATGGTCCTACCCACGCTGAGGAGGTTGTGAAAGGGATGCCTTCCACCATCGTTGCTGCGGCGCCGGATGAACGATCAGCTCAATTTGTGCAAAATGCCTTTATGTCCGAAACCCTGCGGGTTTACACGAATACAGATATCCTGGGAGTGGAATTAGGCGGATCATTGAAAAATGTGATCGCCATTGCTGCTGGTATTTTAGCCGGTATGGGCTATGGTGACAACACATTGGCCGCTTTATTGACCCGTGGACTGTTTGAAATGACCAGATTGGGCGTCCACCTGGGTGCCAAGGAACAAACCTTTGCTGGGTTAAGCGGTATGGGGGACCTGATCGTCACTTGTTTAAGTACCCACAGTCGCAACCGTCACGTTGGTTTTGAGCTCGGCAAGGGCCGCAAGCTGAAAGAGATATTAGACGATATGAAAATGATCGCCGAGGGGATCAATACTGCCCGATCGGTTCATCAATTGATCCAGAAGACCGGTGTCGAAATGCCCATATCAGAACAGATATTTCAAGTCCTGTTTGAAGAAAAAGACCCACGGGTCGCCGTTGAAGAGCTCATGGGTCGGGCTGCGGTTCCAGAAAGACACTCGCTGAACTGATAATTACACCGCTAATCCTGGCTGATCAACACCTCTCACAGTCTTTCATTTATTAGAATCACAAAGCACTTTTCCTCAACCTGGCATCCTGTTATTAAGCGAATATTATGTTAAGCGGGTGACCCCATAGGTGGAAAAATCGCCTTCAAAGCACTTCTTCCACGCTAGTCACCTTCTCAGGGACACGAATTCCCTTTACTTCGGCAATCCTATTTGTCTGAAACACATTTATTTGATTTCAATCCGGATCATGGTCTTGAATAGTTTGTATCCGATAGCTTA
>JAJRSW010000048.1:0-62500 GCA_024278595.1 Fidelibacterota bacterium
AAGTGATCGAAGAAGTGCAAGCATGGGCTAAAGCAAGAAATAACATGGAAGCAAAAATTAATTGGCAGTTCACAACTAAAAATGCAAGAGTGAAACTTAAAACACTTTACCCGAAATTAGTTACTTGACATGACACTAGTGCAAGAAGTCGTTCAGCTATTCTCGATCACATCACCCCCGCAACTCTGTGATCTTGAATATTGGTTTATACTACCATACTTTCCCCACCACTGTCTTTGACGAACAGGCAGGAGGTGTTGACTGCAGCAGTGAGATCGTGCATGGTGTCGCCATCCAGTTCGTTAGAGATACCAAAGATATTTAGATCAGCCGTAGGAGTTTCACTGAGAACTTCCTTGAAATTTCCAACCAGAATGATGGTCTCGGTGGAAACGGGCAAACGGGCTCGATCGATGAGTCTTTCCTGGGCTCCCCGGGCTCGGTCTATGTCGGCTTTATCTGCCACGACAGTGATAAACCGCAGCTGCCCGCTCCAGTTGCGGTTTAATTGAATTGCCATGAGAATGGCCAGATCCTTATTCGGACTGGAACGTCTTAGCCAGACATTCAGAGTATCCCGGTTTCCCAGAGCATTTTTAATATGGTGGGAATAAACTGCTATGCCCATTTTTTCCCGTACAGCAATGGCGATCATATCTTCCAGACGGCCATCTTTACTGCGATCATTACTCATGCTGAAGAACATGATGTTCGGTGGGAAATACATACTGCGCATCACCTGGGCGGTAATGCTGATCCCTTCCAGGAAATGCCGACATTCAATGACTGAAGTGGTGACCAGCAGGTCTTCTTCCTTCAGGGGCTTGGCCAGCTCAAGCAGCTCAGTCTCTTTTAAACTGTGCTGCTGAGAATGATTCTTGATTTCGGGACCGCGACCAAATAGACGATTGCTGAAACCGCGAATAATGGAATTGACACTCTCTTCAACAATTCTCACAGAAAACAAACGTAAGGTGCCTGAAGGAAATATAATATCCCTGAGAAAGATCATACGGTGGTGCCAGGTCCGGGGATCTTCAACAGGTACCATAATATTTGGCTTCCAGGTCTTGGGGTGGGATCTCAATTTTTCAGACTGTCTGGCAGACCATTCAGCCATGGCAATGAACATTCCAGAGCGGACATCCCCCCAGGGAGCTTGTAAACCGCGTTTGACCTGAATCAGATAGGCCAAAATGATCAAGACCCAGGCCACGGCGGCAAACAGGGGATTGACCATGAACATGACAATAACGGCCCACAGGAATCCGATGATGGGAATGCTGATATGGACTTTGAAACGGGGTCTGAAAGAGGGAATGCCAATTCCCAATTGCAAAGCGACGGCAATATTGATGGTAGCGTAAGTGATCAGGAAAAACATGGTCAGCAACGGGGCAATGGTATTCAGGTCACCCAGAACCAGACTGATCAGGATCGCTCCGGCGGTAAATATGATGGAGAAGATTGGTTCACCCGCTTTGCTGCGCCTGGAAAATAGCCTGAAGAATGGAATGACCTTATCGGCACCCATGGCCATGAGCGTCCTGGGTGCGCCAACCACAGATCCCAAGGCTGAAGAAAGGGTAGCTCCCAGCACGCCAGCAGCCACCACCGGCTTCCACCTTGACACATCGATCATGATGGTATGGTTGGCAACCAGGACCCCCGGTTCGGCCAACTGATCCAGATAGTAGGCGACGGCAACATAGATGACGAAGGAGACTGCAATTGCTGAAAGCATGCCAATGGGTAACGATCTTTTTGAATCTTTTAGGTCGCCAGACATGGCTGCGCCGGCTTCAATACCGGTTACGGCCGGAAAAAATATGGCAAATACTACCCAAAAAGAGGCCTGTGGAAAATCACCCCAAAAAATGATCTGGGGTGTTGGATCGCCGGTGGCCGAAAAGAATGACACCAGGGAGGCTGCGATGACGAACATGATCACATACTGGGTCCGCATGGCAAACTGAGCACCCAGGAGACTGACTCCCAGAACTAGAACGAGTACAGCAATACCGATCAACAGGGGATCATGGGCGGGAAATAGTGAGATCCAGGCTTCTGTAAAACCCGAGATGTACATGGCGCCACCCAAAGTTTGTGAGAGATAGAGCGGAATGCCCACTGCGCTGCCGGCTTCCAGCCCCAGCGAGCGTGAGATCAAGGCGTATGAGCCACCAGCGCCTACACGGGTATTGGTGGCAATGGCTGCAATGGATAATCCGGTAGTCACCGTGATCATTTTAGCGAGGATGATGATGACCAACGCCCCGCCAAAACCAGCATTACCAACCACCCAACCCAGACGCAAATACATGATAACGCCCAGAATGGTGAGTATGGTTGGTGTAAAGACGCCAGCAAAGGTACCTAGTTTCCTCATCTTAAAGATACTCTGGCCTTATAATACTGGACAATATTCAGGATATTCATGGCGCATTATAATGAAGATAATTTTATTACCCATTGATTTTGTATAGGAGATTGGTGATTTGTTGGTGGAGGTGAACCCAGGCGGTGATTTAATCCCCGCTTGGTCTATCATAATTTTCCGGCTGCCAAAAATAATTTTCGTTGTTAAAGCTATGAAATTTATCAATTTTGACGTAGTGACCACAATTTCATATATCCTGCGAACGGTTTTCTTCCTGTTTCTGGTTTCTGGGGTTCTTGCTGCAGGCTCTGGTACAATTCAGGGACATATTTCAGACAGCAAAACATCTGATGCACTGCCAGGGGTCAACATTGTCATCGATGGGACCCGACTGGGGACTGCGGCGGATATCCACGGTGATTTTATCATTGAGAATGTTCCGGTCGGCATCTATCAATTAAATGTCAGGATGGTGGGCTATAAAGTGAAGATCCTGCGTCAGGTCCAGGTTGCGGCTGAGCAGGTCACGGTTTTAGAGATCCAATTAGAATCAATTCCCATCGAAATGGGGGCAGTAACTGTATCCAGAACCCGCCGAAATGAACAGAGTGAAAAACTAAGCCCCAGTCGCCATAACCTGCAACCCAGGGAGATTCTGACCCTGGCCGGTGGCGGCGAGGACATCTTCAGAGGAATCACGACCCTGCCAGGGGTGATCGCCCGCTCAGACGCCTCAGCCCAATTCTATGTCCGGGGGGGAACACCTGACCAGAATTTGATCATAATTGACGATGTCCCGGTTTTTAATCCCTATCGCTTGAAAGCCCTGGGGGGTCCCATCAGTATGTTTAATCCTGATGTGGTGGAGTATGTCGAATTGTTACCCGGGGGCTTTTCAGCCCAGTATGGAGATAAACTTTCCTCAGTACTCATCGCTCGTAATCGTGAGGGCGACCGGTTTAATCGACATGGCAAAGCCAACGTTAGTTTGATCGATATGCGGGTGCTGGCCGAGGGACCCCTCCCGGGTAGCGGAGAGGAAGGATCCTGGTTACTCTCCGGTCGAAGAACTTATTATGATATCCTACTGGGTAAATTACCTGATATTCCCACTGGAACCGTATTGCCTAACTTCAGGGATATTCAGGCCAAGGTGGTGTATGACCTCTCCCCGGAACAAAAAATCAGGATCAATTTTACTGATTCCAAGGAGGAGATGGTCTTAACTGAATTGGAGGTAGAGGGTGATGGTGAGGACCTGGACCTGTTCGAAAATGAAGAATTTTTTTCTCTGAGCAACGTCATTGACAGTCGACTTTCCAGCGTAGGCTGGGTGAATGCTTTTAGTGATGTTTCCCTTTCAAATCTGACCCTGTCCCGCTTTAATGATACCTGGACCATGGACTTTAAGGCGGGTGATTTTAAATATAGCCCGGTGATCGATATGCGCAAAATGGAGATCCGGGAAGATCTGACCCATATTTTAACACCGGCTCACGCCCTCAAAATGGGACTCACGGTTTCTGACCTCATTACTGATATCAGTATCGCCATGACCATGGATTCGAGTTCCTACTATCGTACAAACCCGGAAGATCGCCGTGATGGCGACCAGGCCATCATTGACCGGGATATTCGGCTTCAAAATGCTTCCTCCAACACAGGGATTTACTTGCAGGATGAGTGGAAGCTGATCCCGCCAATCGTGGCGGTGCTGGTTGGTGTCCGGGCGGACTATTCAACCTTCACTCAAGAGTGGGTCTATAGTCCCCGCTTATCGCTGAGCTATGATATAAACCATGGAACATCCCTGCACCTGGGCTGGGGGTATTATTATCAAGCGCCCAATTTTGTTTCACTGTTTGAACGTTTTGAAAGATCCATCGAGTGGAATTTATTTGAGACCATTACCTTAGAGACCGAAAAAGCAGAACATAGTCTGCTGGGGATTGAGTTTCGGCCAAAACCTGGGTATACGATCAAACTGGAAAGTTATTACAAGCACCTTGAGCGGCTGGTCATGCCCCCGGATTCGACGAGTAACTATGTCCCGGATAATTCTGGTCAGGGGTTTGCCTACGGGCTTGAGTTCTTTTTTCAGAAATTAGCACTGCCCGGGCATCGACTGTCAGGTTGGGCGAGCTATTCATACGGTGTAACCAAGGAAAAAGGGGCCGAAAAGACTTACTATTTTCGGGAATTCGATCAAACCCATACCCTCTCGCTGGTCGGTCGTTTCAATGTGTTCAACAATATGTATCTGGATATTCAGTATAGCTTGGGCAGCGGTTTTCCGTGGACGGCACCAGAAAGAGATGCTACAGACAAGGTGATCTTTGATGATGCGGGGGAGGTGGTCCTTAAAGAGCAGAACAGCTCTCGATATCCGGTCTATGAACGTTTGGATCTCAGAATGTCAATACGCGGGAAATTATTTAAAACAATTGAAGCTGAGGCGTATCTGGAACTGATTAATGCTTTAAGACATGAGAATATCTATGAATACTATTGGTCTAATGATTATGAAACTCGCTTCACCTCCTATATGCTACCGCTGCTGCCCTTTTTTGGCGCGCGGTTGAGTTTTTAAGTCTTCCTGAGCATTCGCGAAGGATCTCTGGTTGATGATCATGATCCACTTGGACCATAAGATTCTTCTCCATGCTACGCTTCGATCAGAACGACGAAATTAAACTGAGAAGTATTTAGCTCCGGGATGATGAACAATAATGGCGGAAGTGCTTTGCTCTGGAACGATCTGGAATTCCTCTGTCAGGGTCAAACCCTGGCTGGGGGCATCCAACAGCTTGAAGATCAACTCCTGATCCTTCAATTCTGGACAAGCCGGATAGCCAAACGAATAACGGCTTCCCTGATATTTCTGCCGCAAGAGCTGTTTGACCTGTGTTCCATCTGCCTGGTGGATATCCAACTCCTGGCGGATATGTTTATGCCAGTACTCAGCCAGTGCTTCAGCTGTCTCCACCGCCAGACCATGAAAAAAGAGGTAATCCGTGTAGGCGTTCCGGGCATACAAATCCTGGGCGTATTCAGTGGCCCTGGCACCCACAGTCACCAATTGAAAGGCTAGTACATCCCGCTCTCCGGAAGTAATACTGTTAAAAAAATCAGGAATTGCCCGTCCTGGAGGATCACTCTGCCTGGGAAAATCGATAAAGTGTTGGGGCTCAGGATCAGCGGGTTGCTCATAGATCCACAGCCGATCCCCCTCGGACTGACAGGCGTAATATCCATAGATCACTTTGGGTACCAGGAGTTGCTCCTGGACCACCTGTTGGGTTAGTTTATCAAATGTTGGCTGGATGGTCTTCTGCTCCAGCTCAGCATATTCTTCGGGACTGATCTTGCCGCGTTTGAATCCCCACTGACCCCGGAAAAGCGCGGCTTGATTGATGTAGGGAAAAATGCTATCAAGATCAATATTGTCAACCACTTTGCGACCCCAGAAAGGCGGTTCAGGGATGCGGTCAGCCGCTTGGAGCGGCGGATGATCCTGCAAGGCGTTCTGTTTGACCCTGGCGGTACGTTTTATGACCTTTTTGGGTTCAGCACTTTGGGTAATCGAACCGGTTTCCAACTGCTGCATAAAGCGCAGCCCATCAAAGGCATCCCGGGCATAGGCCAGCGTCCCGGTATAATTTTGTGCCAGATCCTGTTCAACATATTTCCGGGTCAAGGCGGCTCCACCCAGGATCACTGGTGGGGTCAAACCATGATTCGTCAAAACTTCCAGGTTCTCTTTCATGATAATGGTCGATTTAACCAGGAGACCGCTCATACCAATGGCATCAGCGTTATGCTCCTGAAAGCTCTGGAGCATGGCTTCCATGGAAACTTTGATCCCCAGGTTGACCACGTCGAAACCATTATTGCTCAGGATGATATCCACCAGATTCTTGCCAATATCATGGACATCACCTTTTACTGTTGCCAGAATAATCTTACCCCGGGCTGATGTATCGGTTTTCTCCATAAAGGGTTCCAGAAAGGTGACCGCAGTCTTCATGGTCTCGGCTGATTGGAGCACAAAAGGTAGCTGCAATTTTCCAGCTCCAAAGAGTTCACCCACTTCCTTCATCCCATTCAGGAGGATGTTGTTGATGATGTCCAGGGCAGAATACTCTTGTAAGGCGGTAGTGAGATCATCATCCAGACCGGAACGATTGCCATCAAGTATCCGGCGTTGGAGCCGCTCACCAATGGCTAAAGTAGAGAGGTCTAATTTTTGTTTTTTTTCGGCAACCCGGTCCGTATGAGTTTCAAGGATCTGTACCAAGGGATCATAATCAGGGGTCCGCTTGTCCAGGATCAGGTCCTCACACAGTTTACGATCGCCTTCCTTGATCTGATAAAAGGGTTGGATCCGACCCGCATGCAGGATGGCCGCATCCAGGCCGGCATCGATGGCCATGTGAAGAAAGACCGAGTTCAGCATATGTCTGGTTGCCGGTTTTAACCCAAATGAAACATTTGACACACCCAGACTGGTGCAGCTCTCCGGGAAGGCGGCTTTGATCAAACGGATCCCTTCCATGGTCTCTACCGCTGAGTCACGAAATTCAGCATCACCGGATGCCAGGGTAAAGGTCAGGGGGTCAAAGAATAGATCACTTTCACGCAGACCATGTTGGATGACAGCCAGGTCATAGATTCGCTGAGCAATACTTAATTTCTGACTGGCTGTTTTGGCCATCCCTTGTTCATCAATGGTCAAACAGACCAGGCCGGCACCGAACTCTTTCGCCAGTTTGATCACTTCGATAGCTTGCTCATCACCATCTTCCAGATTGATGGAGTTAATGATGGCCCGGCCGGTTATTCGTTCCAGGGCAGCCCTAATTGCTTTGGTGTCAGTTGAGTCGATCATGATGGGGATGGAGATCTGACTATTTAGCCGCTCTATGTACTCTGCCATATCGGCGGCTTCATCACGGCCCACATAGGCAACGCAGACATCCAGGATGTGAGCGCCTTCTGCTACCTGATCCCGGGCCAGACTTACCATGCCATCCAGGTCACCGGCCAGTAGCAGGTCTCTGAATTTCTTGGAACCGTTGGCATTGGTCCGCTCACCAATTAACAGGGGTTTGGGTTCCTGGTTGAATCCGGAAACAGCATAGAGTGAGCTGGCCCCGGCTGAGAAAATCGGGTTACGCGGTGCCGGGTTGGTCCGACCGGCCTGCTCTACCACATGCTGCATGTGTTCAGCGGTAGTGCCACAACAACCGCCTACCACGCTTACTCCCATTCCGCTGACAAAATGTCCCAGATCATGAGCCAGTTCAGGTCCGGTAAGATCATAGACCATCTCACCATTGATATTTTGCGGAAGTCCTGCGTTGGGGATCACTGAGATGGGAAAGGGCGAATGGGCTGCCAGAGTGTGCAGGTGTTCGCTCATGGCCTTGGGTCCCGTGCCGCAGTTCAAGCCCACTACTTCCAGCGGATAGGGCTCCAGAGTCGTGAGAACTCCCAGCATATCAGTTCCCAGGAGCATGGTCCCGGTGGTTTCCATGGTCACTGAGGCCATGACCGGAATGTCATGCCGTTTCTCACGTAAAACATGAAAGACTGCGTTAAGGGCGGCTTTGGCCTGGAGGGGATCCTGAACAGTTTCGACCAGCATGACATCTACGCCGCCATCGATGAGACCGGCGGCCTGTTCCCGATAGGCCTGGTAGATTTCCGGGTAGGTGATGTGTCCCAAAGAAGGTAGACGAGTACCGGGACCCATGGATCCGGCGACATATCGGGGGTGGGCCGGTGTAGAAAATGACTGGGCCACAGAACGAGCCAATTGGGCTGCTTTCAGATTGATCTCATAAACCCGATCGCTAAGATCGTAGTCGCTGAGAACAATATGCGTGCCTCCAAAAGTATCGGTTTCGATGACGTCACAGCCCACCTCCAGAAAGCCCGCATGGATCGATCGGATCGCCTCAGGTTTCGAAAGGACCAGGAGTTCGTTGCACCCATCTTTTCCCCAGAAGTCATCGTTTGTTAGTTGCAATCGTTGGATGCTGGTACCCATAGCTCCATCAAAAACAAGAACTTTATCTATGAGGCTTTGACGAAAAGATGACATGCTGGAACTCCTAATGGTGCACTTTTTGCTACTAATCTAAGACTATGCCAAAACAATGATGTTTGCTAGCTTTTTTCCTGACTTTGTTTCATGTCAGGTATACATTGCAGGGATGACACTCCAACACATACACCTAACCGTGATCTTAATTCTCCTGATTGCCTGCGACCCCGTGGGCAAATCACTGGATCAGGCCAAAGCCGGGGACAATCGCATTCCCAGTCAGGAAAGTTGGAATCCCACCATCCGGATCAATTCAGTCGGTAAAGAAACTGTTCAGGCCCGCGCTTCCTATTCTGCCCAGTATGACAAACCCCGGGAGCTGGTTTTGATCGGGGATGTGCAGTTGGATTTTTTCGGCCAGGCAGGGGGCCATAGCTCAACCATGACGGCGGATACCGGACGGATAGATGATCGACGTCAGCTCTTTACCGCCACTGGCAATGTGTTTGTTAGATCTGATTCCGGTATGACACTGTCCACTAATATTTTGTACTGGGATGAAAATAAAGAATCCATTTTTACAGAGGATTCCATTGTATTGACCTCAGAAACGGACACCCTCTATGGCGTGGGTTTTGAGTCAGATGCGAATCTTGAGAACTGGACCATCACCCAGCCAACAGGTGTGACTTACCGGGAGTTCGGGGATGAGTGACACCATTCTATGCGGACGAAATCTGTTTAAGACCTATGGAAAACGGACGGTGGTCAGCGATGTTTCCATCGAAGTAAAGACCGGTGAAGTAGTGGGTTTGTTGGGACCCAATGGTGCTGGAAAAACAACCACATTCTACATGGTCACCGGGATGATCCGACCCAATTCCGGGACTGTATTCATGGGGGACCGGGAGATTACTCAAGCTCCCATGTATCAACGAGCCAGGAATGGGATCGGGTATCTGCCCCAGGAAGCCAGTATCTTTAGAAAATTAAGTGTGGAAGATAATCTTCGTCTGGTACTGGAAACCCTGGATCTGAGTAAGCCGGACCAGGAAGCCAAACTGGAGCACCTTCTCGATGAGCTTTCCATAACCCAAGTCCGTAAAAACAAGGGTCATCAACTCAGTGGTGGTGAACGGCGACGAACTGAAATAGCCAGAGCGCTGGTCACAGATCCAGATTTCATTCTGCTGGATGAACCATTTGCCGGTGTGGATCCCATTGCTGTGGAGGATATCCAACAGATCGTACTCGCGCTTAAAGAAAAGGGGATCGGGGTTTTGATCACTGATCATAATGTGCATGAAACACTGTCTATCACTGACCGCAGCTATTTACTTTTCCAGGGAAAAATATTATTATCAGGTAATGCAGAGTTTCTGGCAAACGATGAACAAGCCCGCAAACTGTATCTCGGCAGCAACTTCAAATTAGATCGATAAGCATTTTGGAACTATCACAACATCTTGAACTAAAACAGACGCTCACGCCCCAGCAGATCCTGCTGTCTACGCTGTTGCAGTTGCCCTCCATGGCATTGGAACTGCGGATCAAGACCGAACTTGAGATCAACCCGCTGCTGGAGCTTGAAGACGATGTGATTGAAGTGGATGATGTGGAAGATGAGGCTGAGACAGAAGAACCTGAGATCGATCTGGAGGATTATTTTTCAAATGATGGCTATGAAGCCAAGGAATATTACGACAAGAGTGCTGAAGAGATAGAAATTCAGAATGCCTACACGCCGAGTCTGGCCGAGAATCTCATCGAGCAGATCGCTATCTCTCACATTAAAGAAGAGCATAAAATAATTATTGAAGAGATGGTCTGGAGTCTGGATGACCGCGGGTATCTCATTATCATGCTTGATTTTATTGCTGAGAAGTTTGAGGTAGAGCTTGCCACGGTTGAGAAAATCCACGCTCAATTGATGCAATTCGACCCACTGGGGATCGGTGCCAGGGATCTGCGCGAATGTCTGTTGGTCCAGATCGAAAAGATCCATCCGGATACACCAGCCCACTTTATTGTGCGTGATTATTTTGATGAATTTGCTAATAAACGTTTTGAGAGAATTTTACGTAAACTCCATTTGACCAGAGCTGGTCTCCGTGAGGCAGAGGAATTGATCTCACATCTGAATCCCAAACCTGGTGCTGGATATCTCGACCAGAAAACCAATTATGTCACGCCCGATTTTTATATTACAGAGCAAGATGGTGAATTTATCGTGACCTTGAATGACTCATTCATACCTGAATTACGGATCTCGGGCAGCTATAAGAATATGATCCACAATCAGAAAAAATTAGATACTGACACCAAACTATTCTTGAAGAAAAAAGTAGAATCGGCCAAGTGGTTCATAAACTCCATTCAAATGCGGCGGATCACCATGCTCAAAGTGATCAATGCCATCATCGAACGGCAAAGGGGATTTTTCTTAAACGGGAAAGACCATCTGAAACCCATGGTCCTGCGTGATATTGCCGAAGATATCAGTATGGATATATCCACTATCAGTCGGGTTACCAGTGGCAAATATGCTCAAACAGATTGGGGCATACTGGAACTGAGATACTTTTTCAGTGAAGGGATCGAAGCTGAAGATGGAGAAAATATTTCTACCCGTCGCATCAAAGAACGCCTGAGAGTGATCATTTCCGAAGAGAACAAATCACGACCTATCTCCGACGAGGCGATTTCCAAAGTTCTTCAAGGTGAGGGTTTTCCCATCGCCAGACGGACGGTGGCCAAATATCGAGAACAATTGAGTATCCCGGTCGCCCGGCTTCGTCGCGAGATTTAGTAATAATCATATTTATGGGTGAATGACTACGCCGGGGCAAGGCCGGTTACATCCCTCGACTCCGCTCGGGATGTGGCTCAATATCCAGCTAGAGATCAAAAAGCAACGATTCAAATCGTTGCCATTCTCAAAGATTTACTGATACAGTCGTCGATGGATCGATCTTAAGACGATTATCGTATTGAGGATCGTTACTACCAGGATCCATAGAAAATGATAGAAGAGATCCATACTCCACTGCTGGTTGAAAATACCTCGGCTGAGTTCAACACCATGGTACAGCGGGGTGAACCAGGCAATAACTTGAATTAACTCCGGGAGTTGGGTCAGGGGGAAGAAAATCCCGGAGAACAAAAAGAGCGGTGTGAGAAACAGAGTGAAGAAGTAATTGAAAAGTTCGATCTCTTTGATAAAGGACGTGAAAAGCAGACCAATCGTGGCAAACATGAACCCGATGATAAAAAGCAGGGGGAAGATCAACAGGATCCCCCAGTGCAGACCCATGCCGAACAGCATGAGTATGCTGAAGAACGCGCCACCATAGATCGTCCCGCGGGTCGCTCCCCACAGTAATTCACCCAGGGCCAGATCCCGGGGATTCACCGGGGTTGAAAGAATACCGTCATAGATACGATCAAAATTCATTTTGACAAAAACATTGTAGGTGGTTTCCAGGGAGGCACCCCACATGATACTGGATATCAACAATCCGGGAGCAATGAATTCAAGATAGGGAATCCCGTCCATCTCATTGATATAGGCGCCTAACCCGATCCCCATACCCAGGAGGTACAGGAAGGGTTCAAAGAAATTCGGCAGAATATTGAGTTTCCAGGTCCGCTTATAGACCGTGGCGTTGCGTTGCCAAACCCGCCAGGCGGATCTTAGTCTTACCGGGGGAACGGAGTGTTTCAATCGATAAGCTCCCGACCAGTCAACTTCAGAAATACGTCTTCCAGAGATGCCCTTCGACTGAGAATAGTTTTTACCGGGATGCCCATTTTCTGGATCTGGACGTAGAGTGGGTTGGCATCTTCGGTATAGAGCAGCAACCGGTCAGCCAGCAATTCATGATATTGAACCTGATCCCGAACGGCAGTCAAGATGGTTTGGCGATTGGGCAGGTCACCCCGGATCTCAACGACCTGGGCTGAAATCTCTGACTTGATCAAATCCCAGGGGGATCCTTCAGTAACGATCCGCCCGCGATCCATGACAGCCAGCTTATCACAGAGTTGTTCGGCTTCATCCATATAATGGGTGGTGAGTAGCAGGGTGACGCCCTGTTTGATAAGTTCATGGCATTTTGCCCAGACATGGTGCCGGGCTTGAGGGTCCAAGCCTGTGGAAGGCTCATCTAGAATTAGTATGGTCGGTTTATTGATCAGAGCCCGAGCGATGAGGAGTCGCCGTTTCATTCCGCCACTCAGGGCTCGTACATTTTCCAGGCGTTTTTCTCCCAGTTGAAAAAAATCGATGAGTTCATCAGCTCTGCGATTCGCTTGCGTCCGAGTGAGGTCATAGTAACGGGCATAGACCAGTAAATTGTTGATCACATTCAGATCGTAGTCCAGGCTATCATCCTGGGTGACGACGCCAATACCGCGTTTGACGGCGCTCATGTTCAGCATGACATCCAGGTCATTGACCAGTAGTTTTCCAGAAGTAGCAGGTGTGGCACAGTAGATCAGGCGCATTACCGTGGTTTTACCGGCACCGTTAGGACCGAGAAACCCGTAGCAGGTACCGGCATTGATCTGAAAATCAACGCCATCCACCGCTTTCAGGTCACCATAGACTTTGGTAAGAGCTTGGGCTTGAACGATGGGTGGGGGCTTGGACATGAATCAACTTAAACGGAATTGGTCAGGACTGGAAAGTATTTTGGGATAATGAAGATTTGTAGAGGTGTAGCATGCTAGCCTGCATTATTCATGAATTATTGCCACGAATACACTAAGCCACGAAGATTATTAAAGTTATGAACAAGGTCATTTTAAACATAATTATTTGCATCTGTGAGGGATAATTTTTGCTAAGCATAAATTTTTTAAAACTTTGGGCCTTCGTGACTTCGTGGCTATGGATTATTCAGGCTAGGTCTCTACCTCCATAGAATAGTTGCCTTAGCATGTTTTATCGAAACAAAAAGGCTTGCATTGTGCCAAAAACGTTCTAATGTATCAGTGCAATGAAACAAGAATTTAACCATACTGAACTTGCCCGCATCCTGGCCTCCATATCGGACGCTGAGCAAATGAGTAAATTGCTCCAGGATTTTCTTACGCCTCAAGAGCTGGAAGACCTGGTCCTGCGCTGGGAGATCATCAAATTACTCAACACGGGCCTGCCGCAACGCAAGATCGCCAAACAGCTGGGGGTTGCCATTGGTACGGTATCACGGGGAGCCCGTGAATTGAAGTATGGTCACAATGGATTTGTTGAATTGCTGAGCAGCTTGAAAGTGGAAGCGTGATCATGATTTCCACTCTAAAACATACCCTTACCTCATTTTGGTGGACCTGGCAGAATCGCTAGGCTCCCAACCAATACCTAAAACACTTAAAAAATAAGAGCCAAGTATGAAAGAGAGAGATGTATTGATGTATCGTATATGGAAGTTAGGAGTTAGGAAATGGTAGAAGGGTTGGTGATCCAGGGCTTTTGGTAAAACTCTGCGCTGCGAGAAACTTTTTTGAAAATAGAAAATAGAAAATAGAAAATGGAAAATGACAAGTGACCGCCGACTTTCAACTTTCAACTTTCAACTTTCAACTTTCAACTTTCGACTTTCGACTTTCAACTTTCAACTTTCGACTTTCGACTTTCGACTATAAGACTTTTGACAAATAAATAGGAGTTACCGTGAAAAAGATATTTTTATCCGAAAATGACATGCCCAAAAGCTGGTATAATATTGCTGCTGACCTTAAAACTGAGCCATTGCCACCTCTAAATCCAGGTACGGGGCAACCCCTGGGTCCGGAGGATCTGGCTCCGCTTTTTCCCATGGCTCTCATCGAGCAAGAGATGAGTCCCCAGCGAGAGATCGCCATTCCTGAGCCAGTTCAGGCCGCTTTAAAAATGTACCGACCCTCACCCCTGATCCGGGCAACCGGCCTGGAAAAGGCTCTGAAAACTCCGGCCAAGATATATTTCAAATATGAAGGTGTTAGCCCAGCTGGGAGCCATAAACCAAACACCGCCATCCCTCAAGCTTACTACAATCAGCAGGAAGGGGTTAAACGGATTGCCACCGAAACCGGTGCTGGTCAATGGGGTAGCTCCATGGCACTGGCCGGACAAATATTCGGTCTGGATGTTAAAGTATATATGGTTAAGGTAAGTTATAATCAAAAACCATATCGTCGATCGATGATGCAGAGCTGGGGAGCTGAGATCGTCTCCAGCCCGAGTCCAGATACTAATTTTGGACGGCAGGTATTAGCTGAGGACCCTGATAATACAGGATCACTGGGAATTGCAATTTCCGAAGCAGTTGAAGATGCCGCAACCAGGGACGACACCAAATATGCTTTGGGGAGCGTTCTGAACCATGTACTGCTTCATCAAACGATTATCGGACTGGAAGCGAAAAAGCAGATGGAGATAGCGGGTTGTTCACCAGATATTGTTATCGGCTGTGTAGGTGGTGGCAGTAATTTCGCCGGCCTGGCATTTCCTTATTTGCGCGATAAGATCAATGGCGCAGATATTGATTTCAGGGCCATCGAGCCCACGGCCTGTCCAACCCTTACCCGAGGCGCTTTTGCTTATGATTTTGGCGATACTGCCCAAATGACTCCCCTGGTGTCCATGTACACCCTGGGGCATACTTTTATGCCGCCTGGCATTCATGCTGGTGGATTGCGCTACCACGGGATGGCACCGTTGCTGTCACATGTTGTCCGCGAAGGGTTGGTTGATGCCTACGCCTACGATCAAGTTGAAGTATTTGATGCGGGTGCAATTTTCGCCAGAACAGAAGGCATTATCCCGGCACCGGAGTCTGCTCACGCTATCAAGGGTGCTGTTGATGCTGCTATTGAAGCCCGAGAGGCTGGCGAAGAGCAGGTGATCCTGTTCAATCTGAGTGGTCATGGTCACTTCGACATGTCAGCTTATGATGCTTATCATGCAGGTGAGCTTACGGATTATCGTCCAACTGATGAAGAGCTGGCAAAGGGTCTTTCAGTAACTGAAGGTCTCCCAAAAGTATAACTTTATTTTACACTGCCCGGTAGTTTTCCTCCGAGGACTACCGGGTCCTCCTCATCATATCCGTGCGAAGGTTCTAAATTCTCAAGAGATTCTATGGCCTAACTATAACAATATCACAGAACTAGGTCTAACTTCAATATTGTTATTAATTACAGTATCTTCCATTTGTTTCCATATGCTGACATTTCTAAGCAGGAATTTCCGCCACATTTGTGGTACAATGGCACAAAATAGGCACATCCATAAAGCAAAGACTTTTTAAACAACAATAGTGAAATTACCAAGTCAAGAAATCGCTGATAATTGAAACTGCAACAATTTAATATTCTGGAACCCCATATTGCACAGCAGTTATTTGAAAGACTTCAAACTTATTTGATTTAATTCTCCTTAGAAATCCACCTTCTCCGAAGGTGGTCATGGGCTGAACAGAAGTTCCTCCGAAAACTGAGTTAAAAAGTCTCTAAAGTATTGGTGAGTAACCGTTTGCTGGTTTTCACAAGTGGCGGAGCCTGTTTTTGTAAAAAACGGGGGTACTTCCTGTTGCCTTAAAAAGGATAGCGCCCTATCCTATGGTTCCACGAAAAACCGAGCTCTACAAAGGGCTAAAAGAAAGGTCGCTCGTGGATTATAGCAAGGTTGCCAGGAAATTGCGAGAGAAAGTTACCCGTTTTTCGGGGGAACTTTGTCAGGAGTTAGGAAAAACTGCCACCCGTTTCGTAACTGAATCAGTCCATGGCATTCTAGTAAGCCAGTCAGTGGTCCTCACCAAGATGGGTCGGACCTTAGAGAATGATGTACACTTAAAAAAGATAGAGGAACGATTCTGCCGGCAATTAGCCAAACCTGCCCTGTGGTCCAAACTTCAACATGATTTGCTGCTTCAAGCTTCATCACGTATTCAAGACAAAACCCTGCTGGTCCTAGATCTCAGTGATATTCAGAAACAGTATGCACAGGAAATGGAGCATCTGGCATATGTACATGATGGTAGTCATGATGTGATTGGTGCAGGCTACTGGACCATCCATGTCAGTGGTGTAGAACTGGATCAACAAGAAGTAATCCCCCTGTATCAGTCTCTGCATTCCCAGGAGGCTCCAGACTTTATCAGTGAAAACAGACAGATACTGAATGCAATCCGTATGGTTGGCAAGCATACTCAGAAACGGGGGATCTGGGTAATCGACCGTGGTGGTGACAGGGGTGCTCTATATCGTAAGCTACTCCTTGAAAAGTTCCGCTTTATTATTAGACAGAAAGGGGATCGCAAGATTCTTTTTGGGAAAACCTTAATCAACACACTGGAACTGTCTCTGACTTGTCCCAGCCTTTACAACGATACCATTGTGAGAATGAAAGACGGTAAGGAAAAAGTCTATCACATTGAATATGGTTACCCTAAAGTGCGCTTACCTGAAAACCCCAAGCATTACTTGTGGCTGTTAGTCGTGAAAGGGCTGGGTAAGAAACCACTTATGCTTTTGACCACCGAACCGTTAAGGAAAAACAGGCAGGTGCTAAAGGACATATTCTTATCCTATATCAAGCGTTGACGCCCCCGCAGAAAGTCCCTCTCGCAGAGGCCGCAGAGGCGCAAAGTGTTGTTATTTATTGCTTTACGTGTATTTGTCGTAAGCAGTTGTATTTAATGGTTATAGGGCATATTATGTGATTTTCTAGATACTTTTTGCGAGCTCATCAAGCGTTGGAGTATTGAAGAAACCATTCGGTTTATCAAGCAAACCTATGACCTTGAAGATATCAGGGTCTTACGCTATGTGTGTCTACAGAACATGATGGCTTTGGTCCTGCTTGTTTTCTACTTCCTGGCTGTGGTTCTTGATCGAAATCAGAAGTTGAAACTCCTGGCTAGTCATGTCTTTGCTGCTGCGAAAAGGGTGTTCGGGATACCAGCTTTCGGATATTATGCTCTGGGGGATGGAATATCGGCGATCTTGACTAGAAATCCCGGTCAAATAAACCCGGTTTACATCAAAAAACACCGCTATCGACAGTTAGACCTCAATTTTACTGATATAATGGGGGAACTCCTGGTCTGATAATGTTTGCAATTCCATGTGGAATGACATACCTTAAATACCAATATTATATACAGATATGAATACATAACACTTTGAGTTCACAATAAATAATTCAAGGAGGTAATAATGAGTGATCTAGCCTATTTAATCAAAGAATATTTTCCATATTACCATTTAGCGGGGTCCTCTGACTTG
This sequence comes from Fidelibacterota bacterium, assembly GCA_024278595.1. Lineage (GTDB taxonomy): Bacteria > Fidelibacterota > UBA8477 > UBA8477 > JABMPR01 > JABMPR01. Next base: position 17,700 of record JAJRSW010000048.1, read on the forward strand.
GTTCCTCTAGTGAAAGGGGGAGTTGGTATTGGCGACGTAAATGGCTACAAAACCGAAGTGAATAGTGACGGCTTAATAAGTGCCGCTTCGTTTGAAACCGATACCCATACTATCGAATATCCATTTAATGCCAATGCACTCAACAAATCTGGCAGTATGAATTGCCTTTTCGACGGAAATTTAGAACTTTCGATCAGCGAGAAATACATCACGGACAATGAGCTTGAAGGGAAATTTTCCATCCCAAGTCATCCTAATTATGATTCCAACATCACTTGCAAATTGTTAAACGGAAAAAAATCAATGGTATAGGTTTAAAGGAGCCACGAACCTTACACCGATCGTTGGTGGTGAGGCAATGGTGGGGATTGTTGAAGATAGCTCAGCAACGCTCAATAGTAATGGTTTTGTAAAATCACTTAAATTCAAAACTGATTCGCACCTAGTGACTCATGAAATATTAACTGATAGCGCAGCGCAAAAAGCTGAAATAATTAGTAAGTCAGATGGGGTTCATGAAATCACTTTAGAGGAACAATATCTCTCAAACCATGAAATCCAAGTGAAGGCTTTATTGACACAGCAACCAGGATTCGATATGGTGTGTAATGTGAAGCACCTCAATGAGAACGAGTTTGAGGTTAAAATCAACTTCAACAATAAAACCTTCACAGATACCATCGTACTAGGGCAGGACAAAGTACCGGATGTTTTTTATACTTGTCAAAGGAGGTTCAGTTGGCTGGGGGTACAGTGCAGTTAGAGTCCTTAAGCAAGTCCCTTCATCGCTACACTATATTACCTGACCCCGAAATAGGGAATATTGTTTTCGGGCTTTCAGATTGGTTGGGAGCATTGTGCATGATCGCAACAGCTATCGTATATATTTATTATGGAAATATTGGCGGATTCATTTTTGGCTTTGCGAATGCGACTGTGCTTTACAACTTTCTACATTAAGTGTATTGTATTAGCCTAGGAGGGGTATTCGTGCAAAACTACTACAAATTCTACGGTTTGGATCGCATGCTGGTAATTGCTTGTTTATACATGTGGATGATTGTACTTCCGCCTAGGAGTTTTGCGCAAGAATATGATTCCTCAAATACGGTAGCTGCTGATAGCCAAACAAGCGAAAAAGTCATCATACATTTAGAATATCGGGGAAGCTCATATCTTAAAAGTAATGCCTTTGGAATATCGGCGAAACTATCAGAGGCCACTGAGTACAAAGCACTGTTCACACTGTACCCTGGAGATCATATACTCAGCCAGAGCCTATATTCAGCGTTTCCGGTGAGCCCATTCAATTTGGTCCATAGGTTGCATTTTACCCTGAATTTCTCCAATGATGGGATAAATAACCCCAACATTTACGTTTTGAAAGTTGTATTGGATAGTGAATTCCACCGCAGTCAATATATTTCTGCAGGAATTGGAGTTGGAGCCTTAGCCTATGATTTGCGAGCTGTACCTAAGGATGATGTCAAAAATTTAATTAATTTTTATGTTACCCTATTGCCTGGAAAGAAATATCCAAAGCTACGAGCAGCGGTTGAAGTTCTATTCAAAACTGAAACAGAAGGTGAAGAGTTTAATCCGTTCTTCTCATTGGAACTTTCCCAACCGATATATATCAAACGTTAGGATAACTGTATCCTGTCAGAACAAGTTGGAGCAGATAGCATCAAATTCGGTAAGGGATAAGAGGTGTCAACTGAACACGGACCATGATCGACTAGGTTGAGCTGAGGGACGTCTCTTCAACATTGGTAATATCTTTCACAGGCACCTTTTTTCTTTCTGGAATAAATCCGTATGTTATCTTCTTCTTATGTGACTGATATGATGAAAGGTCTCAATCCAAGTGTACAAAATATATGGAATGAAATACCAATATTACTTTCACCTATGATTCCTGAGCTTCAGAAGTATTTTCGTGGCCAATTAAGGAATGAAAAGAACCTATAGAAGAAGTTTAGGAACCAGAAAATGAAAAAACCGTTACAAAAATTCTACGATAACCCGGAAATCATCCACAGTCCCCGAGGACGAATGCTGCGCATCATGAGCGAGTATCTGGGACCTCAGGATATCTTTCGAAAAAATAAAATCCAGGATACAGTGGTCTTTTTTGGATCAGCCAGGACCCAACCTCGTCATTTGGTGGAACAGGCCATTCAGAAAGCAAAAGCTGCCGGTAATCCTGTAGCAAAGCTGGAGCAGCTGGAGCGCGATCTGAAAATGTCACGCTATTACGAAAATGCCCGTGAGCTGGCTTACAAAATGACCAATTGGTCTAAAAAATTAAAACAGGGGCGCCGTCGTTTCATTGTCTCAACCGGCGGGGGACCAGGGATCATGGAAGCCGCCAACCGGGGGGCAGCTGAAGCCAAAGGTCTGTCCATTGGTCTGAATATCTCGCTGCCGTTCGAGCAATCTGGTAATCCTTATATCAGCCGGGAACTGGAGATGGAATTTCATTATTTCTTTATGCGGAAATACTGGTTCGTTTATCTGGCCAAGGCTTTGATCGCCTTCCCCGGCGGGTTCGGAACATTTGATGAATTATTTGAGACCCTGACGCTTATCCAAACCAAAAAGACCAGCAAATCCATGCCGGTTGTTTTATTTGGTAAAACTTTCTGGGATAAGGTAGTAGACCTGGAAGCTCTGGCGGATTTTGGTACAATCGATCATGAGGATCTTAGTTTGCTTTACCAGACAGATAGCGTTGATGATGCTTTTGAGTATCTCACCAAACAATTGACCGAACTATACCTGGAAGAGAAACCTCAAGGGGACTAGTGTCCAGTCAACCTTGTAGTGTGTGAAAAGTCGCAGGAGTTTTTGATTGATAACAAGGCGAATATTATGAGTATAGCCTCAGCTATACTCATAATATTCAACGCAGTTAGCAACAAAAAGAACCTGACCTACCTGCGCTCTGCTACGGTAGGCGAGGCTTGGTTACGTCAATACAGGGTTGACTGGACACTAGATACCACATTCTCCTTTGCAGGAAGAAATAGACCATATTAAAAAGCGACGATCCAATTCGTTGCTTTTTAATATGGAATGGTCAGAGTTGGGTAGGCTGGCAGAGTTTTCCCAGGAGCACCTGACGGCTCGCCCCGGTGACTGAAGGAATATTTCCAGGAAAATTCTTTAAATGCAAATATCCCAGATAGGCGAATCCGAAAGCTTCCTTATTGCCTGCATGAACACCTTGCTGGTCTAGCTGCTTTATTTCAATAGCCGGTAGCTCACTGGATATCAAACTTACCAGAGTTTTATTAAAACAACCACCTCCAGCGATATACATGATCTCTGGTCGATATTGATCCAACAGACTATTCACACAGGTTGCGATGGAACTGGCGGTTAAAACTGTGATGGTATGGATGAATTCCTTAAACTCCTGGTCTGTCTCTGGATAAAACTCGTTGATAACAGATTGAAAATATTTATCACCAAATTGTTCCTGCCCAGCTGATCGGGGAGGTTTTAATTGATAAAACTCGTGGGAAAGTAAAACATCCAGAAGTTTAATGTTTGGCCTGCCACGAGCAGCCAGTGCCCCCGCCGGGTCATAAGCCAGTTTGTTATTTGAAAACAGCCGCACCGCTTTATCAATTAATGTGTTACCGGGACCCGTATCCCAGGCCAGGAGGGGCAGCGGTTTATTAGCAGCTGGAACAATCGTCAAATTAGCGATCCCACCAATGTTTAGCGCCAGGATATCTGTATGGTCATTTTGAAATAAATATTGATCCACAATGGGAATGAGTGGGGCACCCTGTCCACCGAGTTCAATATCAGCCGTACGGAAGTCGTGGATCACAGGAACCTTAAACTGTTTGGCCATGTAAACCGGGTCACCGATCTGCAGGCTGAAGTTTGGTGGTTCATGTTTAATGGTTTGACCGTGGGAAGCAATGGCATCAAACTCCAGATTCAATGAATCGATCTCACTGGCAAACCATTTCCCCAATTCTCCATCCAAAATCTCTATTTCCCCATTGCTCAGCTCCAGAGGGTTGCGTAAGGAATAGTGAAATGTTTCAGGGTAGGGGATTTCAGAAGAGTATAAAACTTTGAATGCTGGTTTGCGGTCTTTTCCTGAAAATTCAACCAGACACACATCCAGTCCATCTGCCGAACTACCGGTCATAAGCCCCAGTATCCGTAATCTAGCTTTAGTTCTGATCAATGATTCCATAGCTCAGGTCAACCTATCATCGCCGATTGTAAAATCAAAGACTGGTATTGCCATCAAGTAGAGACGTAGCACGCTACGTCTCTACAAAACGATCCAGAAAACAAGTCTAATAACCAATTCTGATTTTAATTTCACTTCGTCCTCATCCCGACTATCTTGGCGCGCTGTTTTAGAAGGAAGCCCTATATTAGTATTAAGACTAGCTAGGCTCAAAATAGATTGAATGGGAGAGTAGAGTGGATATCAAAATTGAAGTCGGTAAACCACACGAGCGCACTTTGAAAGTCCATGTGGACTGGGCCGAGCTGGAGACTGGTTTTGAAAAAAAAATAACAAAATTGAATAAGCAAGTGAAACGACCTGGTTTCCGACCCGGTAAGATCCCACGCAAGATCATGCTGCAGGCCTATGGTCGCAGTGTATTGGCTGAGCTCATTGATGAATCGATTAAAGCTGCCTACTATCAGGGGATAATCGACCATCAATTATCTCCCATTGATCCGGGTGGCGTTGAAGACCTGTCTGAATTTGATCGGGGGAAGGACCTGGAATTCACTTTGAAACTGCAGGTTGAGCCAGATGTACAGATATTCGATTACCAGTCAGGATTTATGGTCACCAAAACAGAATACAGTGCCACTGAAGCAGATGTTACCCATGCCCTGGAACACCTCCAGGAGCGTTTTGCCGAAGTTGAAATCCGCGACGATGGTGCCATTGATGGAGATATGCTTAAAGGTGATCTAGTGTATCTGGATGCGGAAGGCTTGCCCATCGAAGGCAGTCATGTCGAAAATCGCTATATCAAGATCGGTGACGGTGTGTTTGGGGGTAAAGTTAGTGAAATCCTCATCGGGTCCAAAGCTGGCGAGGAAGTCACTTTTGATATTCCGGCACAGGCCAAGGATGCTGATGATCTCCATGTCAAAATGCAGATCAAGGCCGTTGAAACACATGTCCTGCCTGAATTAACGGATGATTTCGCCCAGCAGGTCGATCCCAAGTTCGAAACGCTGGCAGCTCTGAAAGAAAGTACTCTGGCGGATATCCAGAAGCAGCTTGACTATGATGTGGCCCGAGCCCTTGACCAGACCCTGGCTAACAAGCTGGTTGAGGAGACTGATCTGGAAGTACCTCAAGTCATGTTGGATGATTATCTCGATAAGTTGGTCGAGCGGGTTCGGGAGGAGCGTGGTGCTGATGTGGATGAAGCTGAGGTGCGGTCTCAGAACCAGGAACGAGCGACCTGGGAGTTGTCCTGGTATCTTATCCGTAAAAAATTGATTGCTACCCAGAAATTGGCGGTCACAGATGCTGATGTGGATGCCAAGCTTGATGATCTGGTAGCACAGATGCCCGGTGACCAGGAAAAAATGAAAGCCAAGTATCGCGATAAGCAGTATCTACCCCAAATCAAAGACGATATTCTGGAAAAAAAGATCTTCTCGCACCTCGAGTCATTTGCGCAGATCAAGGTGAAAGAAGCCACCAGTAAAGAGATCGGAGGTTACCATGCCCACTCCCATTAATCAACTCGTACCCATGGTGGTTGAGCAGACCGGTCGTTCTGAACGGGCGTATGACATTTACAGTCGCCTTCTAAAGGAACGGATCATCTTTATGACGACTCCCATTGATGACACGGTTGCCTCTCTGGTGGTCGCTCAGCTCCTGTTCCTGGAGGCTGAAGACAGCGAGAAAGACATAAATCTGTACATCAACTCTCCTGGCGGTATCATCACGTCTGGGATGGCTATCATGGATACCATGAATTTTATCAAACCAGCTGTTTCCACCATTGTGGTTGGCCAGGCATCCAGTATGGCTGCACTATTGCTGGCTGGAGGGGCCAGGGGTAAACGTTTTGCCTTACCTAATGCCCGGATCATGATCCATCAGCCCATGGGGGGTACCGAGGGTCAGGCTTCTGATATTGTGATTGCTGCTGAAGAGATCCAAAAGACCAAAAAGAAATTGAACCAGATGCTGGCCAGGTTTTGTGGCAAGCGGGTGACCCAGATAGAAAAGGATGCTGACCGTAATTATTTTATGTCTGCCGAAGAAGCACTCAAATATGGTCTCATAGACGAGATCCTCGAAAAACGAGGTTAAGTCATTGGCCAAACAGCAACTCCAAAAAAACTGTTCCTTCTGCGGTCGTCCCCAAAATGAGACCGGCATGCTCATCGCCAGTCCCACAGGGGCCAATATCTGTTCGCGCTGTATTGATCAGGCCCAGGAGATTGTGAATGAGGGAAATGAAAAATCCAAGTCAGGTCTGGCACTTTTTTCATCCCTGACTGAGATCCCCAAGCCAGGGGAGATCAAGCAACATTTGGATACCTATGTGATCGGACAGGAACAGGCAAAACGGGCTGTTTCAGTTGCTGTTTACAACCATTATAAAAGAATTATGGTTCAGGATGATGTGGATGATGTAGATCTTGAGAAGAGCAACATCCTGCTTATGGGCCCTACGGGGACTGGAAAGACACTTTTAGCCAAGGCATTGGCGAAGTTTCTGGATGTTCCTTTTGCCATTGCTGATGCCACCGTGCTTACAGAGGCGGGTTATGTGGGCGAGGATGTGGAGAATATCCTGGTTCGCTTGCTCCAATCAGCGGATTATGATATTGCTGCCACCGAGGCCGGGATTATCTATGTAGATGAGATTGATAAAATCTCCCGTCGCTCAGCCAATGCCTCCATTACCCGGGATGTGTCTGGTGAAGGTGTACAGCAGGCTTTGTTAAAGATCCTTGAGGGTACGGTTGCCCAGGTACCACCGAAGGGTGGACGAAAACATCCGGAACAACCCCTGGTCTCCATCAACACTCAGAACATTCTTTTTATTGTCGGTGGTGCGTTTGAGGGAATCGAAGAGATCATTGCCCGGCGTCGTAAAAAAACCTTATTAGGTTTTTCAAAGTTTGATGAAGAAGAATCACGCCTCAAGGGTGCTGAATTACTGCAGGTTGTGGAACCGGAAGATTTGCTTCAATACGGTTTGATACCTGAAATTATTGGTCGTCTGCCAGTGATCGCCGCACTTGAAGAATTAACGCGAGAAGCCCTGCGCGCTATTCTATTGGAACCCAGAAATGCCCTGGTAAAACAATATCGCAAGATGTTCGATCTTGAGGGAGTTGAACTCGTTTTTGAGGATGATGCCCTGGAAGCTATCATTGATGCGGCGCAAAAGTATGGTACGGGAGCACGGGCGTTAAGGCGCAGTGTTGAGAAGGTCATGCTGGATATTATGTTTGAAGTTCCAGATCACAAGAACTTGAAAAAATGCATTATCTCAAAAAATGTTGTTACAGAGAAAGCTGACCCCATATTCGAATATTAAGGGATTGCCTGGCTGCGCATTGCTTCACGTTTGTTAATTGCCATTTACAATTTGATTATGCCTATTTTTGTTTCGATTTTCTCTAAAGTGAGTCGGTTCGGCACGTCTGATCAATCAACCAATTCTTATTTCCCTTTTGGTCAGCTATTGATTCGCTTGGGTTTAGTAGTGTTCCGGGGTGGCGAAATTGCCTTGCGTGCTAGTGAAAACCCTTGTCAAGTAAGGCCAAAATAGGCATTTATCAGGTGTCACAAAAAACTTGCTTGACCATTTGATTTCGACTAAACTTGGGGTCGATGCGTTAAAGAAACGTTAGTGGAGGAAAACAGGAATGAAATATCGCTACATGCTGACAGGGTTGGTTATTTGTTTAATGGCTGTCCAGGTCCTTTTTGCTGGAACTACCGGTAAATTATCAGGTGTTGTCACCGATAGTGAAACCGGAGAGGTCTTACCGGGTGTTAATGTAATCATCTCGGGTCAGAATTATGGTGCTGCCACTGATCTGGACGGAAATTATTACATATTAAATGTTCCTCCCGGAATCTATGAATTAAATGCCCAGTTTATTGGATACGCCAAGATGACGATCCAGGAAGTGCGTGTTGTTGTTGATATGACAACCACCATTAATATTTCTATGCAAACTGAAGCTTTGCAGGGGCAGAGTATCGTCATTGTTGAGACCAGACCCCTGGTTGAGAAGAAAGCCACCAATGAGCGTCGGACGATCCGTGCTGAAGATCTGGAAAACTTGCCCGTAAGAGATGCTAATGAGATCGTAGCATTGCAGACCGGTGCTGTCAGAGTTGGCAACAGACTACATATTCGTGGTGGACGGTTGGAGGAGGTTGCCTACTACGTTGATGGTGTCTATCAGGTTAATGATTATAACCGGACCGCCCGTCCGAACGCAGCTGAGGTTTCCAGTCAGGCTCTGGAAGAACTCTCATTCCAGGCTGGTGGATTTGATGCTGAATATGGATCGGCTACCGCCGGTTTGATCAATATGTCAACCAAAACGGGTGGTAGAAAATTTAATCTCGCTGGTGAAATTACCACAGATGAATTCTTAAGTCGGACTGACCCTGGTTTATTGAACACCTATTCCTATGGCCAAAATATTTACAACCTTTCCTTAAATGGTCCGGTCCTCAATGACCTGACCTTTTATGCAAATGTGGAATATCAGTATAATTTCGATCGTAGAACTTCCTCAGGTTCTCATCCTGAAACAGAATGGACGGATGCGGATACCAATGGTTATGGCACCTATGACGAGTACACCTGGAAAGAAGTCTATGGACCACTGCCCAATAACTCGGAAACCAAATTTTTGGGAACTGGTAACCTACTCTATGCCAAGAAAAATTTTCGCATAAAACTGGGTGGTAATATGTCCCAAAATTCTTGGTCAGCTTATAATAATACCAAGGCGGCCTTTGCTGGTGAAAGTACTCCCTACTGGGAGAGCCTGACCAAGGCTGGTTACCTGCGGGGAACCTGGACCATCAACTCGAAGACCCTGTTGGATTTTCAGGTCTCCACATTCAATGATGGCTATGTTACCGGCCATAAAGCACTCTGGGATGATTTTTTCTACTATGGATTGAAAGAATTTCCAGTTGCCACTCTTGACGCCCTGACTGATCTGTCTGAGGCAGATCAGCGGCAGATGCTCGGTAATGAGTATGATGCCATTAAATATCTAATGGACAATAGATCTCAATTCGATGTAGTGGAAGACATGCTGGTATATAACCCTGCGCTCCGCGGTAACGGGACCGATCCTACACCACTGAAATCTTATGCAAACTTCAGTGCTCCCGGTACCATCAATAGTGCTTATTCGAAAAATGAGACCGGCTATATCGGTATGAATAGTAACCTGAAGATGCAGCGCGGTGTTCATGAGTTGAAAATCGGTGGGGAACTCAGGCAATATCTGATTCGCTACTATCGTTTGGGGGCCCCTGAACGGTTAGCCTCAACCTTCATTAATAATACACCTTATACACCAGCAGCTTTCGCAGATTCACTGTTGGCTGGAGATCTCTCTATAGGTGACTATAGTCAGTATCAAGACTATATCGATAATTACTGGTTCCAATCATACAAGAATGCCTACGCTGAAAACATGGGCTATTCCATTAACGGATCTTCCCTAATCGATACTGATCTGGGAGATGATCGTGATGGTCCACGGCGACCCACAGTGGGTGGCGTCTATTTTCAGGATAAGATCGAGATGAGTGATCTGATCATGAATCTGGGTCTGCGCTATGATTACATTGCCGCAAATAATTATCAATTCAGGGATCCGGCCTATATCATTCTTGATGAGGCTGGTGCCATTGCTGAAACTGTTTATGAAGATGCAGATGGTGAATACAGTAGTTATGAACCAACAAGCGACCTTGGCGGCAACCCCGTTGATAATGTCGGTACCGCTCAGTTGACTCTCAGAGATGCTGTGCATTTAATCAGCCCCCGTCTAGGCCTGGCTTTCCCTGTCACTGATCGAACGGTGTTCCACGCCCAGTATGGAAAGTATGTACAGCAACCTCAATTGAATCGCTTGTTTCTGAGTTACACCAGATTTGCAGCGAACCTCAGTCAGGGTAACTACACCACATCAGGAAATCCTGAACTTGATCCTGTGAAGACAACTGCCTATGAAATTGGTTTTCAACAGGCACTTGGCAACTCCGCTTCCATCGATATGACGGTTTTCTATAAACAAATGACCGGTTATGTCCAGATCAGGAACGTCCTGGATGCGTCTCCTGTGGTCTATGCCCGGTACGTGAATGGTGATTATGGAAGTATCAAGGGATTGTCAGCTTCCTTTAATTTGAGAAGAACAGGTTATATCCAGGCCGTGATCAATTATACACTGCAGTATGCAGGCGGTACTGGTTCTACTGGTGCCGGGCAGTATAAGATCGCCTGGCAGTCCGGTAACTATCCGTCTTTTGTTAGTCCACTGGACTTTGATCAGCGTCATACCGGCTCGGTCAATGTGGATTTCAGGACGACTTCCAAGGATAGAATTCCTGAAGTCGGTGCCAACCTGCTCTTTACCTTTGGTAGTGGTCGACGCTATACTCCCACCACCATCAATAGTGCTGTTTTTCCGGCTACATCAGATCGACCCGTGGCCGGTCTCAACTCAGGTGTTATGCCCTGGTTCTATCAGATGGATCTAAAGTTTGATAAGAATTTCTACATCGGCATGTTCAAGCTGAACACTTATCTGAGGGTTAGAAATTTACTGGATCGTTCAAATGTCCGGGATGTTTTTGATGGTACTGGTGAAGCAGGTTATGATGGCTGGTTAGCCACTGCTGAAGGACAAAACTGGCAGTCTGGCCTGGAAGATCCCAGTCAGGTCGATCTGTATAATATGAGAATGGTACATCCTTATAATTATGAAAACCCGCGCACCATACTGCTCGGTGTTCGATTCTTTATGGGTAGGTAGGAGTAATGACAATGAATGAAAGAAATAATATGAAGCCATTGATCGCTTTGCTACTGTGTATTGTGTTTCTGGTACCTTCCGTGATTGCAGATGTAAGACCCATCGGATATTCCGGCTTAAGCAAAACCAGTACCCTGGAGTACATCCTGTATGATGCCAATCAAATCCGGTCCTGGATCGGAAACAATGGGCATATCGTAAGTCATATTCCCACTGGAAATGCCGGTCTGGAATGGCCCAAGGGATCTGGAAATACTGCTGTATTTGCCTCCGGTTTGTGGGTGGCAGGCCTGGTGGATGGTGATATTCGTTCCGCTGCGGCTGAGTTTACCTCTGAGTTTCAACCCGGTGTCATTATCTATGATCCGGTTACCCAGACTTCATCGGGTCCAGAATCACCCAATGATGCACGGTTCCAGGTAAGCTCCATCAATAAAGGTGACAATGCCGACGAGTCCGATCCGGATAACTTCAATCGTGAGTATGCTTCCTGGCCAGCAGCCGACGGGGCGCCGGCCCATGATGGTGAATATTTCACAGATACCAATCTGAATGGCGTCTGGGATGATGGTGAAGATTGGGAAGATTTTGATGTTGATGGCATCTACGATGGACCGGATGGTGTCATGGTCAGTGGTGAAGATCCTCCTGATATGATCGGCGATCAAATGCATTGGTTTGTGATCAATGATGCCGAGCCCAATACCCATAGTAATTTATGGTCCACAGCACCTCTGGGCATTGAAGTGCAGACAACTGTCTTTGGGTTTGACCGGGCTGACCCCTTGGGCAATGTCATGTTCATCAAATGGCTGGTCATCAATAAAAGTGGTGGTGATATTGACTCCCTCTTTCTTTCGATCTGGTCAGATGCTGATCTCGGTGATGCCGTGGATGATTATGTCGGGTGTGACACGATCCTTTCCGTTGGTTACTTCTATAATGGAAATCAAACCGATCTGCAATACGGTTCAACACCGCCTGCCGTGGGTTATGATTTTTTCCAGGGCCCCATCGTTCCTTCAATCGGAGATACCGCTCTGGTTTCTGGAACAAATATACCTGATTTTAAAAATCTACCCATGACCTCATTCGTCAAGTACACCAACTCTGATCCCCAATTTGGCGATCCTGAAACGGCTGAAGAAGCTTACAACTATATGAAAGGTTTGACAGCCCAGGGAGGTGTATGGAACGAACTGCTGGATGAAAACATGCCAGTAACCAAATTCCTTTATCCCGGCGACCCAAATACCAGAAGTGGCTGGACCGAATATGATGATAGTCCAGTAGGTGACCGGCGCATGCTTATGAGTTCCGGACCATTTACCATGGAAACCTGGGTCGATGATAGTGGCGATGGCTTTCCCCAGGTAGGCGAACCTGGTGTGCAGGAGATCGTATCGGCCATCATTATTGCCGCTGGTACCAATAATACTAACGCCATTGATGCCATGAAGTTCTTTGATCAGTTTGCTCAGGGAGCTTATGATGCACAGTTTAACCTTCCCAGCCCACAGTCACCAACTGTGGAAGTGAGTGAACTGGACGGCCAAATTGTACTTTCCTGGTATGAAAATGCTGAGGAAGTAGAGTCATTTTCTGATCTGGGATATGAATTCGAAGGTTACAATGTCTTCCAGGGTGCCTCCGAAAATGGTCCCTGGGAACTTGTTCAAACCTTTGATCTTGCCAATGGTCTGACCACGATCCTGGATCGCAATTTTAATGTTGAAAATGGCTTGATCCTGGAAGGCCCGGTACAGTTTGGAAAAGATGAGGGAGTCCAGCGCCTCATTGATCTACGCACTGATGTTGTACGCGGTAATGTTGATCTGATCAATGGCCGGAAATACTATTACTCCGTTTCTTCCTATGCCTACAATGCTGACAAGGCTCCGATTACTGTTGAGAGTCCCAAGCGTCCCATCGTTGTGCGCCCTCACGCTCCAGCATTGGGTCTGGTCCTGGAGGCCGCTTCTGCAGATAGTATTGGCTACACCCACGTGGGTATTGCTGAAGCAAGTATTAGCGCAGAAGTGATCGACCCTCTCAAACTTACTGGAGATTCCTATGCCATCGATTTTTCTTTCGATTCGACCAGCATGAGTGGCTGGTGGATTTTTGGAAGAACCGATGCAAATGATGTTCTCATCGATACTATTGCTAGATCGTCAAATGATACATTAATAACCGTATCGTTTGACCCGGCAGTTGAAAAGCTGGATACTATTCTGGTTGAAGCTGGTCTTGGATTGTATGAGACTGATCTGGTAGATGGCTTTGTTCTCACAGTAGCAGATGTCTCATTCGAGGCTCCCAAACTCAATACCAGTTGGGAACAGACCATTAATCTGGTGGGTACCCAAACTGAAAGTATCAGTTTGTTGGCGATCTCACCCGGTGGTGTGGATTCGTTGGCCTGGTCTGATGAGACCATGACCGATACCGTCCATTTAGACACCCTGTATGGTCCGAATTATTTTTATGACTATTTTGAAGTTGAAGATATTGTTCGGGACACCTGGTTCCACCTCTACCGTTCAGTTCAGCATGATGTTCGGATCCAATCCTTTGCTTCCAATTTTGGAGCCCTGGGTGGTGACCGGGCAGCTGATATTCCTGGAATTGGTGGCGGAAATGAAGATATCGAAACCCTGCAATCGGACATTGAGATCCGCTTCACAGAAACTGGGCAAAATGCTTCGGTCTACCTGAGATCGAACCGTTTTGCGCCCAATGATGACCTGGTGACGGTTCCTTTTGAGGTCTGGGATATTGAGCGCGGGATGCAGCTTTGCGTTGGTATCGCTGATAATAATCAGACCGGTGGAATTCAGGACACCAGCAAAGAAGATTGGGAAACAACCCTTGATCTTGACTGGGTCGTGGTTTTCTATGATGACTACGCGACTCATGGTGACTCGATCCAACCCATCCTCAATAATCCTCAATCTGGTTGGTGTTGGCAGTTTAATGATGGTTCCAAATTCACAGTTGGCGACCAACTGGCTCTGAGTTTCCTGAACCCGGTTAAAGCGGGTGAAGATCGCTGGTTTATATCACCATCGTCCCTGGTGGATGCCTCAGTTGATGAAGCGCAAGATCAATTAGACCTGCTCAACGTATTCCCCAATCCGTATTTTGCCTTCAATGTTGAAGAGAAACAGCCGCTTGATCGTTTTGTGACCTTCACGCATTTGCCCGAGGGAGAAGCAACGATTCGGATCTATTCACTGGGTGGACATTTTGTAAGGCGTATTGATCATGGGGCCTCTGATTTCGCAGGTAGCTCATTTGACCAATGGAACTTGACAAATAATGCGGGTATCCCTGTGGCTAGCGGCATGTACATCGCCCACATAGAAATTCCTGATGTTGGATCCCGGTTCCTCAAACTGGCCGTGTTCCAGCCTGAAGAACGCTTAGATGTGTATTAAGATTGTCACAGAGATATGAGGATGATGATTATGTATAAAATAAATAGACTTTCAAAAGTAGTTATGTTGCTACTGATTGTGACTCTGTCCATCAGCCTGGTTATGGCCGGGAGCAAAAAACGACGAGGGACAGCCGGTGCCCAGGAATTGCTGATTCCGGTGGGCTCAGTCGGTACTGCTCTGGGTGGTTCATATAGCGCAGTTATTTCAGGTATCGAAGCTGCCTATTGGAATCCAGCCGGTGTGGCCAAGATCGAAGGCAACGGCGAAGCGATGTTCTCACACATGAATTATATCGCTGATATCAATGTTGAATACGCCGCAATTGCCAGTCGTGTTGGCTCATTTGGTGTCCTTGGTGCCACCATGAAAACCATCGACTTTGGGGAAATACCCGTAACCACCACAGAATCCCCGGACGGCACCGGAGAGACCTACTCTCCGCGCTACATGACCCTGGGTGTGATCTTCTCCAAAGTTATGACCGACCGGATTAATTTTGGAGTAAAACTGAATCTGGTGTCTGAACAGGTCATGCGTGTTTCAGCTACTGGCGTGGCCTTGAATGCCGGTGTGCAGTATCGCACATCCGCAGACGGGTTTATGATGGGCGTGACCCTGCGTAATCTGGGTACGGATATGCTCTTTACTGGTGCAGATCTGGAACAGACTATTACACCTCCCGGTACAGAACCTGGTACCCGTAGCGAACCGTGGCGTATTCCACTGTCCGCGTTTGAGCTCCCAACCCAGTTAGAGATCGCAATTGGTTATGGCATTTACCACAGTGGACCGACCAAAGTGACCTTGGGCGCTTCTTTCTTGAATGATAATTTTTCTCTTGACCAATATACTGTTGGTGCCGAAATTGAACTCATGGACATGATCTACCTGCGTGGATCCTATGCTTTGGCTGAAGATCCGGAAACGCATGAGTTTTACTCTGGCAATGAAGAATATCTTTGGGGCGCTGGTTTTGGCGGTGGTCTTAAGTTGAATATGGGTTCAACAAATTTTAAAATAGACTATGCCATGCGACCCTCGTATCTATTCTCGAATACACAATGGCTCACATTTAGAGTCGGATTTTAATTATAATTATACACAAACACAACCAAAGGAGGACGTGTATGAACCGCGTAAAAACGCTACTTCTAATGGCAACCATACTCTTGTTGTCAACAACCCTCATCGCTGGGATCTATGATCGCAGTGGCGAGATCAAACCAGCTGAAGGGGTTTATCAATCAAACCCAACCCGTGATATTGTCACTCGTGATACTGATGTGACCATGTCCTGGCTGGACGGTCTGACTCCTAACACCAATTTTGGTGGCTGGACCAAAGACTATTTCATGGAATATTATGTGCCTGCTGCTGATGGTTTCGTGACATCCATTGATTTCCACTTCTCAGATCTACCAGCAGTTGCTGGTGGCGGTCTATCAGTGTGGATCTATGCTGCTGCTTATCCATGGCCAGAGATCGATACTGAAAGTATCGCTGACGCACAGAACGATGCTAACCTGGGCTACTATGATGAAGCCACTGGTTTTGAGACCGTTGGAACCAACTGGATCCAGATGGGCATCAATGACATCGACGGCGCCGACCCGGATTTTAATTATGACCCGCTGGGTGCCCAGGGCTGGCCTTTCTTAGGTTCAGGTAGTATGTCTGTTGAGCCTAATGCTGATGATGAAGGTTGGGTAAACTTCAATCTCATGGATGCCATGGGTGAAAATTATTACTTCCTGCAAGGTGAAGCATTCATCGTGGTTGTCCGTCTAAACGGCTTCCCGGATGAGGGTGATGGTACTGACTATCGCATGGGCTTTTATTCAGCTATTCTGCATTATGATCCACAACCTTCGCTGAAGTTCTACAGCACCATTTCCAGCCCCAATGGCCGGACCAGTGTGGATGACTGGGGTTGGTATATTCGTTCCTACGTATGGGACTGGGATATCAATGCAACGCTGACTGGCGATCGTGGACCAGCTATTGAAGATGTTACTTCTCTTGGTGTGACTCTTGATCAGACAGATCGTACCGTTGTTGCTTCTGTTACTGATGATAATCCCGGTGGCGGACCTGAAGGTGTCGCCAGTGTGGATCTCATGGTTGCAGTTGACGGTGCCGACTACGTTGCTTTTGAAATGACCGTGAATGATACTGGTTATTATACCGCTGACATTGCTGGTATTGCTGGTGGTCATATCGATTATTATATCACAGCTACTGATGTTGAAGGCCTGACCTCAGAAATGCCATTTCCTTTTGGTTATGATGTTTTTGTGCCTGCCTCTGAAACTCTGGTAGTTTTCAATGGTGGCGACATATCTGGTTATCCTGCTGAATATTATTTCGGTATTGGTGATTATGATACTTATGCTACCTATGATTTCAGTCATGATGTTTGGGGTGGTGAGATCATTGCTTCCCTGGCACATGCCTATACCACAATCTATGAGATTACGACTGACGGACCTGTCTATGACAATAGTGCCGTTATCCGCGCCTGGTTGGATGAAGGCGCCAAGAACTATTTCTTGTGCGGTGACGAATGGTTTGGCGCATTGACTGGTTGGGTAGATCAGGCTTATGTAGCTGGTGATTTTGAGTATGATATTCTGGGTATCTCATATATCTACAATGATATCACAGCAGATGATCAGGGTGCCGATCCCATCGAGGCCGTTGAAGGTCATCATTTAATGGGTGATCTTTATACTGCCCATACCGCTGCTGGTGATACCCTTATGTATGATCCAGTGTATGAAATTGGTGTAACCAACTGGCTTGACGGAGTTGAGCTGGTTAATGCTGGCGATGCGAATATGACCACTTTTGGTCGTAGTCCTGATGTTGTTATCTCCCTGGACAGAATTGTTGGCGATGACCACATCATCTGGATGGGAATGGATCCCCTGAGTATCAATGCTTCTCCTTATACCTGGTGGGGTTTCTCTGAGCTATCACTGCAGACTAAATCACTGGAATGGTTCCCAGGAGTCGTTGGTATCGATGAAAGAACTGCAGTTCCAAGTTCCTTCAACTTAAGTGCCGCTTATCCTAATCCCTTCAATCCCGTAACTAATATTGCTTACGAATTGGGTCATGGATCAGATGTTACTATCACTGTATACAACATGCTGGGACAGCAGGTTGCTACCCTTATGAGTGGCTACCAGACTGCCGGTAACTATACCGTACAGTGGAACGGTCTGAACAGCGCTGGTCAAGCAGTGGCTTCAGGTCTCTATTTCTACGAAATGCAGACTGATGGATTCAGCTCAACACAGAAGATGATGTTGATCAAATAATCCTGTTCTTATAGTTCTTAAAAAGGGCCGCTTCCAGCGGCCCTTTTTATTTTCAGCAGCTTTTTTTTAGCCCCCTCCTCGGAGTAGGGGGGATTAAAATAGTGGCTAACCAGAAGATCAATCGCAATAAATACTCATCCCCCACAGTGTAGACCGCCCATATTAAGTTTGTTTCTCAGCCTAGAAACACGTATTATCACGACATAAACAAAGAATTAGTTCATGGTGGGGAAATGACAATGAATTTAGTGCCTTCGATCCTGAAAATAATGCTTATCACAATCTTGATAAGCCCGGTAATTGCCAAATATCCAAACCCCAATACCCTTAACCGACAACCCTCCACCGTGGAGTATGAACGCTTTGAAGGCAACAATATTGCCAATTGGTTTTCCAATGATGGTCAACTGGTAAGTATTTTGGCCACTGGAAATAGGGCTTGTGAATGGCCAGCCGGCACAGGTAAATCAGCTGCTTATCATGCAGGCATCTGGGTGGTTGGCCAGGTTGATGGAGAATTACGCAGTGCTGCAGCAGAGTATGTCAGGGATTGGTCTCCGGGTACGATACCCTATGACAGACAATCCCAGGTTCCTCTAAGTGATACACCAGTTAATACGACCCTGGACCAGATCTATCAGATTCGAGCGGGAGATTCATCCGACCCCTCCTCCGCCCACTATAACCGTGAATACGCTACCTGGCCGGCCTCACAAGGTGCTCCGGCCCATGATGGGGAGTATTACACTGATCAAAATGGCAATGAGGTGTGGGATAACAACGAGACTTATACAGATTTTAATCAAAACGGACGCTATGATGCTCCCGATGATGTCCTCATCACCGGTGAGGATCCACCCCTGTTCAGCGGTGATGACATGGCCTGGTATGTGATGAATGACTGGGATACCACAGCCCATCAAACCAATTGGAATACGACACCATTGGGACTTGAAGCCCAGGTTCTGATCAAGACGATCACGGACGACCCCATCTATGAAAACGTCCAATTCCATACCGTCAAATTAATCAATAAGAGTGGTGGGCTCATTGATAGTGCATTTTATGCTGCCTTCATCGACCCCGATATTGGAGATGCACAAGATGATGCTACCGGTTGTGACCCAACACTATCATTGGGTTATGCTTATAATAATCATCCACATGACAGTGTTTACGACTTAAGACCGCCAGCGGTTGGATACGTCTTACTTCAAGGACCCCTAGTTGAGTCCATCACAGATACAACCTGGTTCGGTGACCAAAGTTATCCAGGGCACACCACCCTGGACATGACAGCTTTTGTCTTTTTCTCCGGAAGTTGGCTTCTTCACGGTTTTCCCCAGGATGTACAGGAGGGCTATTTTAGGATGCAGGGACTTAGTAATGATGGTGATATATATTACGACCCCTGGGGTGTTACGACTCAATTCTTGGTATCAGGTGATCCAGTGAATCATACAGGTTGGACTGATATTGATCACCACGTTGCTGGCGATAGATATTTTTTGACCAGCTCAGGTCCCTTTGATATGGAACCTTGGGATGATCTAAACAATAATGGTCAAGCTGACTTTGGTGAGCCCGGGGTTCAGATCATCTATTCTGCCTTGATTATTGTGGATGGCGCAGACCATCTGGATGCCATCACCAATCTGAGATATGTGACACGATTTACTCAAAATGCCTTCGATAAAAACTTCCAGACCTTTACCCTGGAACCACCTGAATTATCGGTCAGTGCTCATGATCAAGAGATCATCCTTAATTGGTATGCCGAGGCTGAGACATATGAAACCATATCTCTGGGTGATTATGAATTTGAAGGCTATAACCTCTATCAGGGTGAGTCGGCAGCAGGTCCCTGGACCCGTCTGGAAACCTTTGATGTGGGAAATGATGTGGGTCTCATCATCGATCAGAGCTATGATGATCAGGGATATCTTCAAGAGGGCGTTGTGCAGCACGGTTCAGACTCAGGTCTTGAATATCTCACTGCTATTCGTGAAGATGCCCTGCAGGGAGGGATGCCCCTTATCAATAATAAACTATACCATTATGCTCTGAGTGCTTATGCCTATGCCGGATCAGCGGTGCCTAAAAGCATTGAAAGTGAGAAACAGATCGTCAGTGTCCGCCCCCATGTGAACTGGGATGGGTCTGTACCGCGTGATACGCTTAGTATCATACGACCTGAATGGGGTGAAGTATCCATCACAATTGATGTCCGCGATCCTGAGAAGCTAACCGGTCTGGACTATGAAATCGGCTTTGACTATGATTCCACCACAGCCCTGGGGCGCTGGAATTTGCTGCGATCATCCCCGACCCAGATTGATACCCTCCTGCAATCCGATTGGTTTGATCAGCACGTAAATAGACACCGACACGATGACACGGAACGTTACTATCTCGATGGATTTGAGCTCAGCCTTGTCGATATATCATTTGCACCTCCGCGCTTGAATCATAGCTGGGAGCAAACCGTGAACCTGATACCTGATACCAACTGGATTGACAGCTATCCCGCCTTATCACCTGGTGGGGTGGATAGTTTGTTGATCATGGATGGTGATACTGTTTCACTGGCGGATTTGTTTGGATTCCCACCCTGGAATAATCTCCCGGAATATGGCATTCACGAGGAGGGTGATCAAACCTGGTTTGATATTCCCCGCGAGGCATTACACAGCGTTAATATACAGGGGTTTTCGAGTAATTTCGGAGCACTTGGGGGAGATATGGTAGCTGATATCCCCTGGATTGGTGGTGGTTCAGACAATGTGGAGTTTCTCCAGGCTGACCTAGAGATCCGTTTTACCGAAGAGGGCCAAAAAGCCTCCAAATATCTACGCACAAATAGTCTTGTAACCAGTGACAGTTTGCTTCAGATACCTTTTGAGGTATGGGACCTGGAACGGGACATTCAACTATGTCTGGGCATCGCGGACAACAACCTAACGGGTGGCATCCAGGATACCAGCTTAGATAATTGGGAGAACACCCTGGATCGGGACTGGGTCATAATCTTTGATCGGGATTATGAGATTTTTGGAGACTCAGTGGATTCTGTCCTGAATAACCCCTACTCAGGCTGGGCTTGGCAATTCCACGATGAATCGAAATTCTCAATCGGGGATGTAATCCACTTAAGTTTCCTGAATCCTGTGGTCGCTGGTGGTGATGTATACCAATGGTCTACGAATATAGTTGGTGTCGGCTATGCTGAGGATGCCCTGGAACAGATCCAGGTTTTTCCCAATCCATTTTTTGGATATCATAAGGATCAGACCAGCACCTCAAACCCGTTTATCACCTTCAGTAATCTACCCAACGCTGAATGCACACTGCGCATCTACAGTCTGGCAGGTCAACTTATCAGACGGTTTGATCATACCGTGGGGACCTATGAGACCTGGGACCTGACCAACACCTACGGCTCAGCCGTGGCCAGTGGGATTTATATTGTCCATATTGAGGTCGAGGAGGTGGGGAATAAGATTTTGAAGCTGGCTGTTTTTCAGCCGGAGAGATGAATTGTTAATTGTGAATGATAAATTGCGAATGATTACCTCATTTAATGTCTTTGCGAAGAGTGTGACGACGCGGCAATCTCCTTGATCAGGGGTGAGCATATAATGATAAATGATAAATGGTGCATGAACGAGTGAAACGTGACGAGTGGCAGGTGACCAGTACCCTTATTAACGGTTATCTCCTCTCTAGGACAATGTTATGAAAACAAATTGGATGATCCTTCTTTTGGTGACAATCACCGGCCTAGGTCTAGCCCGTGACCAAAATCCGAGTGGACTGCAGAGACAACCCTCAACTACTGAGTTTGTGCTTTTTGAAGGCAACAATATTAGGAACTGGATCGGTAACCAGGGACACCTGGTGAGTCATATCCCGACTGGGAATGCCGGTTGTGAATGGCCCACCGGCTCGGGTAATACAGCGATCTTTGCCTCCGGTGTCTGGGTCATCGGGCAGGTTGATGGCGAATTACGTAGTGCAGTAGCCGAGTTTACTTCTGAATGGTCCCCAGGCACGATCCCCTATGATACCGAGACCAAACTTCCCCTCAGTGACGTACCGTCCAATTCCTCCGATCACCAAATTTACCTGATCCAAGAAGGTGACTCATCTGATCCCGTTTCAGAATATTATAACCGTGAATACGCCACCTGGCCAGCCAGCGATGGCGCTCCTGCTCATGACGGAGAATATTTCACTGATCTGAATGGGAATGATCACTGGGATAGTGGTGAAGTGTATGAAGATTTTGATCTCGATGGCTTGTATGATCCTCCGAATGGAGCCTATATCACTGGTGAAGATCCGCCTGAATATTCTGGTGTGATCCAAGCCTGGTATGTCATGAATGATTGGGATGCTAGTAGACATTCCCACCTTTGGAATACCCCTCCATTAGGTATTGAAGCCCAAGTTCTGATCTATACTAGAGATGATGATCCGATCTATGAGAACGTCCAGTTTCATGTTGTTACCCTGGTTAACAAAGGCGGCGCTACAATAGACTCCGCCTATTATGGACACTGGTCTGATGTGGATCTGGGGGATGCATCTGACGACCAGGGAGGTTGTGACTCAACATTATCCCTGGGATATATTTATAATGGCACACCCTATGATCAGCGCTATGGAATTGTGCCTCCAGCTGTTGGATACGATTTTCTCCAGGGTCCCATGGTGGACTCTCCTGGTGATACGGTCTGGCATAATGGATCCACCTATCTGAATCAGCGCACAATAGAGCTGACAGCCCATATCCTGATTTTAAAGTCCTCGCTTGATTATGGGGATCCAGAAGACGTCATTCCCGCCTATTATTTTATGCAAGGCTTGCAGGATGATGGCGATGTGATCATAGATCCATGGGGACACATCACAACCTTCCATGTTGCTGGTGACCCTGTGAGTGGATCGGGGTGGACAGCATCAATAAACTATTACCCGAGTGATAAACGAAATCTGATGAGTACGGGACCTTTTGACATGCCGCCTTGGGATGACCTGAATAATAATGGGAAAGCTGATTTCGGTGAACCAGGTGTTCAAGTTCTTCATTCAGCCCAAATTATCGTATCCGGAGCTAACAATCTGGATGCTATTACCAGCCTGAAATATGCCAGCCGATTTACCCAGTATGGGTTTGACCATAAATACGAAGAATATGCACTGGCTGCTCCTATCCTTTCAACAAGTTCAAATGACCTGGAGATAATCCTCAACTGGTACGATGGTGCTGAGGAATATGAATCCCTTCAAACAAGTGATTATGAATTTGAGGGCTACAATCTGTACCAGGGAGCTACTGACCAAGGTCCCTGGACCCGCCTTAATACCTTTGATAAGGAAAATGGCATCGGTATTATTTTGGACCAACAGTTTGATGATAATGGTCTCCTGCTAACCGGTCCGGTTCAATTCGGTTCAGATACAGGACTTGAACATCTCGTATCAATTCAGACCGATGCCCTCAACGGTGATGTCCCTCTGGTCAATAACAAAAGCTATCACTTTGCTTTGAGTGCCTATATTTATGGTCCAGAAGCCATACCGAAGACGCTGGAATCTGAGAAGACCACGGTCAGTATCCGCCCTCATTTAAAGTGGGACAGTGCTACCACCCGGGACACCCTTAGCGTGAGTGGCCCCGAATTTGGAGAGGTCAGTGTGATCGTAGACGTCCGTGATCCAGATCAGTTGACAGGGTTGGATTATGAAATTGGTTTCGACTATGATTCTACTAGAGCTGAAGGTCGTTGGCACCTGATTCGGGCGGTCAATTCGGATCAAGATACAGTTCGAGTTGGAGATTGGTTCTCAGAAAGCTCTCAGCAGGTGGACCCCTTTTACATCGATGGCTTTGACCTGAGAATAGCTGATGTCTCATTCGAAAAAGTACGTTTCAACTCGAGCTGGCAACAGACGGTAAATACCGAAGGAACGCGGACTGAGACTCTTGAATTATTAGCTGTTTCCCCGGGAGGAGTCGATTCACTAGCCTGGGATACCATGGATCAATCAAGTCTGGTTCATCTCGATACCCTTTACGGTCGGGGCTACTATTGGGATTACTTTGAGATCGAAGAACGCGACTCAGAGACCTGGTTCATCCTCTACAAATGGGTCAGCCACGACGTTCGGATCCAATCCTTTGCTTCAAACTTTGGAGCTGTTGATGGAGATCGGATTGCTGATATACAAGGCATCGGAGGAGGCTCAAATAATCTTGAGTTCCTGCAGGCAGACCTGGAAATTCGCTTTACAGAGCAGGGTCAGAATGTATCGATCTACAAATTGGCAAACCAACTTGCCCCAACCGCCAGCTTAGTGAAGGTACCATTTGAGATCTGGGATGTTGAACACGATATACAGCTCTGTGTTGGTATATATGACAGAAATATTTCTGGAGGTATCCAGGATACCAGTCTTGATAACTGGGAAAACACGCTTGATCTGGATTGGGTGATCGTATTTGACCGAGACTATAAAATCCATGGAGCGACCCTGGACTCGCTCCGGAATAACCCATATTCAGGTTGGTGCTGGCAGTTTAATGATCAATCCCTATTTTCAATTGGTGATGTAGTACATTTGAGTTTCTTGAACCCCGTAGTGGCCGGTGAAGATGTCTATCAGTGGACCACTGATATCGCAGGAGAGGCCTATTCTGAAGCTGCCCTGGAACAGATCCAGGTTTTCCCTAATCCCTTCTTTGGCTACCACGCCGAACAAACCAGTTCCGCTGATCCCTACGTAACCTTCAGCAACCTGCCCAACGGGGAGTGCACACTGCGCATCTTCAGTCTGGCGGGTCAACTGGTCCGCCGCTTTGATCATCAGTCAGGAACATACGAGACCTGGGACTTGACTAATACCTATGGCTCAGCCATGGCCAGTGGGATCTATATTGTCCATGTTGAAGTACCTGGAGTGGGGAATAAGATTTTGAAGTTAGCTGTGTTTCAGCCGGAGAGATGAATTGTGAATGGTAATTGGTGAAGTAACAAGTGACGAGTGACAGGTAACAGGTAACGAGTGACAACTGCTGAATAGCCGTATTTCACAAAACTCCTCCCCTTTCATAGGGGAGGTGTCCCGACAAGCCTGTCGGGACGGAGGGGTTGTTCAACAAAGTTAAAAGCTTCGAACTTTTAACTTTTAACTTTTAATTTATATCGGAGTCTGCTGACATGAATACCATCAAATCACTACTTCTATTAGCAATTGTGATGTTATCCACCAGTCTACTCGCTGGGATCTATGATCGTACGGGTGAGATCATGCCCACCCATGGAGAATACTCAGCTCGACCCACTTCTGTTGGTGAAACTCGTGAATTTGAGGTGACTATGTCCTGGATGGATGGTCTTGACATCAACACCAACTTTGGTGGCTGGACCTATGATTACTTTTTGGAATATTATGTTCCAGCTGCTGATGGATATGTAACATCCATCGATTTTCACTTTTCAGACCTGCCAGAGGTTACTGGAGGGGGGCTGTCAGTATGGATCTATGCTGCTAATTATCCTTGGGAAGAGATCGATGCCGAAGCAATTGCTGATGCAGCGAACGATGCCAATCTGGGATACTATGATGAAGCTACTGGTTTTGAGATAGTAGGGACAAATTGGATCCAGATGGGTGTTAATGATATTGAGGGTGCAGATCCAGATTATAACTATGATCCTCTGGGAGCCCAGGGCTGGCCCATCGTAGGTTCCGCTAGTATTGCTATTGAACCAAATGCTGATGATGAAGGGTGGGTTAATCTTGATTTGCTGAGCACAATGGAGAGCGATTTCTTCTTTCTACGGGGGGAAGCATTCATCGTAGTCGTTCGTCTGGAGGGCTTCCCTGATACAAGTGATGATGATTATCGCATGGGCTTCTATGCAGCGACCCTACACCATAATCCACAACCCTCTATGAAATTTTATGGCACTATATCAAGTCCCAATGGCCGGACTGGCGTGGGTGACTGGGGTTGGTATATTCGTTCATACGTTTGGGATTGGAGCGTGAATGCTATTCTGACCAGTGACCCCCCTCCCATGATTTTTGAGGTTACCCAACTGGGACCAACCCTGAGTTTTGAACCGCGTACCGTAACGGCTTTGATCACTGATGGAAATCCGGATGGAGGTCTGGAGGGTGTTGACAATGCGGTCTTGATGGTCTCCGTTGATGAGGGTGAATGGAGCGCTCATGCCATGGCATTAAATGACTCCCTCTACTACAGCGGTGAAATCCCTGGGGTTGAAGGAGGAGAGGTTAGCTACTACATCGTGGCTACTGATGTCATGGGCAATACAAGCGAGATGCCATATCCTTACGAATATTTGGTGTTCGTCCCCACTTCACAAACCCTAGTTGTCTTTAATGGCGGTGACATCTCCGGATATCCAGCCGACTATTATTTCGGTATCGGTGCATACGATACCTATGAAACTTATGACTTTAGTCATGATGTTTGGGGTGGCGAGATCATTGCTTCACTAGCCCAGGCTTACAACTCAATCTACGAGATTACAACCGGTGGCGCCATAATTGACAATAGAATAGTCATAGCCGGCTGGCTAGACCAGGGAGCCAGGAATTATTTTTTAGCAGGGGACGAATGGTTTGGAGCCATGACGGGGTGGACTGATCAAGCTTACTACCCTGGAGATTTTGAATATGATGTTCTGGGTATAACAGAGGTATTCAACGATATCAATGCGGACTATCAAGGAGCTGATGCGATTGATGCGGTCGAAGGCAACAACCTCACAGGCGAACTTTACAGCATGCATCACAGTATAGGAGACACGCTGATGTATGACCCCATGAATGAAATTGGCGAGCCAAATTGGCTCGATGGATTCATACCTGTAAATCCGGCTGAGGTAAATATGACCACCATTGGTCGTGATCCTGATCTGGCCATTGGTCTCAATCGAATTGTTGGGGATGACTATATCGTCTTTGCTGGTTTTGATCCCTTAAGTATCAACGCTTCACCCTATACCTGGTGGGGGTTCTCGGAATACTCGGTCCAGACTCAATCCCTCCATTGGTATGGCGGTGTGAACAAGCTTGATGATGGGGGCACCAGTTTACTTGGGTTCAATTTAAGCCCTGCCTATCCCAACCCCTTTAACCCGGTAACTAACATTGGCTATGTATTGGGTCATAATTCGCAGGTTTCCCTAAGCATCTACAATGTCCTCGGACAAAAGGTTATCACATTAATGGATAGCTATCAGGTAGCCGGCAGCTATGAGCTTTCCTGGGCTGGAATTGACGCAGATGGAAACAGCTTAGAATCCGGTCTGTATTTTTACACCCTCCAGACAGAGGACTATAGCTCCACGAAGAAGATATTGCTGTTGAAGTAGGGTGGTTGGAAATTAGAAAGGGGTTCTGAACCAACTTTCAAACATTTAACTTTGATGACCGCGCAAAAAGTATTTGGAAAAACACGGAATATGCTCTATGTATAATAAATACAATTACTTATAGTATATACACTTAAACCTATAAATAACAACATTCTGCGTCATTAGGGCTGCTGAGCAGTTTCCTCTCCAGACTTTCATGAATATTTTCTCTGAGCCGCATTAACTGATTTTATTCATTACCGATTCAGTTAGTTTAGACGCTAATTAGGAGTCATGATTGTCATTAACTGCAGCCATCGGGTACGCCATCGGCATAATTATTTTCGGGTTGATCATGCGCCGGAGACGTAAAAAAATGCTCAGTGACCTGAAGACAAAAGCTGGCCTTAAACGTTAAATGTCGGGAGAAGGAACCCCAATATGATTAATACTATCTGGATCGTCTTGATGGGCGGAGGAATACTGGTGGCAGCCTTCCAATGTCTGGGACTTGATTACAGCAGCGCTACCGGTCTGGTCATGAGTCCTAGTTTTGTGCCGCTCACGGATCTGACCAAGGCCCTGTTCGTCTCTGCCAAAGCAGCGGTAAATCTGGCTATCGGTCTTATTGGCATTATGGCTTTATGGTTGGGGCTCATGAAGATCGCTGAAGAATCCGGTCTGGTAAAAATATTTGCCAGAGCAGTCCGTCCCATCATGATCCGTCTTTTTCCCGATGTACCGGCTGACCACCCCGCCATGGGGGCCATGGTGATGAACATTGCCGCCAACATGCTGGGTTTGGGAAATGCCGCCACGCCGTTGGGACTAAAAGCCATGCAGGAACTCCAGTCCTTAAATAAGGTGAAGGACACGGCTACCAATGCCATGGCTACCTTTATGGCCTTGAACACCTCTTCCGTAACCTTTATTCCAGCCACCGTCATTGGCATTCGAGCAGCAGCCAATGCCGCTAACCCAGCTGAGATCATTGGCCCGGTCATCCTGGCAACGGGTGTATCAACCACAGTAGCTATTATCATGATCAAACTGCTCCAGAAACTTCCCAGGTATAAGCTGGTCGTGCCAGAAACGCTGCCCCAGGCAAGGGAAGGGGAGGAGGTCTGATATGTTTCAGGGCATAATAAATGGCGTTTCCGCAGTGGCGATTCCCCTTTTGATCCTGGCTATTGTTGGTCATGGCTGGTACAAGAAAGTTAAAGTTTATGAAGTCTTTACCGATGGAGCCAAAGAAGGCTTTACAGTTGCAGTCCGCATTATTCCGTTTCTGGTTGCCATCCTGGTTGCTATTGGAGCCTTCAGGGCCTCGGGTGCTCTGGATATGATCACCGGACTGCTGGCACCGCTTACTGCCTGGATCGGTATGCCAGGTGAGGTCATTCCCATGGCCCTCATGCGACCCCTGAGTGGTAGTGGAGCCCTTGGTATCGTTTCTGAATTGATCACGACCCACGGACCGGATTCACTGATCGCCCGCATGGCAGCCGTCATGGAGGGCTCAACCGAAACCACCTTCTATATTCTGGCGGTTTACTTTGGTTCAGTGGGGGTTACCAAAACACGTCACGCCTTACCGGCTGCATTAACCGCCGATCTGGCGGGTATCGTTGCTGCCGTGGTGGTTACCCAGATGGTATTTGGGTAATTGCCCGTATTAATTATGTAATTGTTTCAAGCAGAGTTTCAGCTTGCTTTGAGAAGTGGAAAGTTTTATGATTTCAACTAAATTTTAAGGAATTAGACCTTAAACGATGAAAGGGTGTATTATGAGAAAAATGTTGACCGTTACCTTGACCTTGATCTTCGCTATCGCAGCGTTTGCCGGTGAGGCTAATCGGGCTCCGAAGTCTGTTCCATCAACACTGAACAAAAATTATGAACCGGTTGGGACTCCAATTATTCCAGACCTGAGCCAGAGTAATTTTTCACACGCGACCCGCGACCTAAATGCGATTCTGGTGGATTCTTCTAAAAATGGCTATGGCATGTTGGTCTCCGAGACCAACCCCATCTCCAGAAATGAAGACAATCCTGATCAGATCCTGTTAGGCTATCGTCAATTTGTTGGTCTGACAGCAACTTCAGGTGCCATCGGAGCTGCTTTTTCTGATGATGGTGGCTTAACCTTTAGCACCTTTTCTAACTTGAATGATGGCTTATCTGCAGCTGGCGGTCGCTATCCTTCAGCTATAGCTACCGAGTATTACCCCATCCTGCTCTGGAACGAAAGCGGTGGCGGTGGCGGTGGTGACTACGGCGGCCGCGCCTATTATACATTTGACGAAGGTGAATATGGTGGTGAAATATTTTTTGATCCCACTGATGTCCACAATAATTATCCAGCAACCGATTCCTGGATTGTTGTCCCCACCTACAATACCGATGCTGACGGGAATAACTACCTGAATGTGACGGTCAACGACTGGTCCAATAATCGCGATCATCTCACTTTTCATGCTGCTGAGAATGGTGGCTGGGCTGGATCAGAATTTGCCTTTTCCAATTCCGTTACCATCTTGAACAATGATCGTGAATTTCGCTGGGATGGTTCCAGTAATTACACGGCAACTGGCAACATGGATATCAACGATGATGGTATTGGCTACTATGTCGTATCAGCTTATTGGGGTGACGAGCTCATGGTGGGCAATCACACTCTGTTCATGAAAAAAACTGATAATTTTGGTGCCACCTGGAGTGCCTGGTATTGGGAACCCGATGCCCTGCTGGATGCTTATTTTGAGAATGTCTTTCCAGATAGTGCCTATGACATGTTTGATTCAACAATTTCCTATTTAGGTGATGAACCAGGCGGCGAATGGTCCCCCTTCCTGTCCTATGATATTGAAGTAATCACCGACCCTGACGGTGCTGTACACGTTTGGGCTGGTGTTTTACCATCATGGGGCGAGAGCGTCTATATACGCTATTCTGTTGAAAATGGTATCTATCACTTTTCTGCTCCGGCAGATGCCTTTGCTGGTGGTGGCGGGCCTGTGACCATGGACATCTCACCCGTCGGCTCCATGCAGATGGGTTGGGCCTATACCCTCCCCGGTTGGTCATCCAACACCATTAGCGCGGCCTATGATAAGACCATCGCCAATGCTCTATATGTTAGCTACTATACGGTGACTGATACTGGAACTGCTGATGATGGGACCACCTGGGCCGATGCCAACGTCATGGGTGCCTATTCAACTGATAATGGTATGACCTGGTCAACTCCTGAAAATCTGACCATGACCAATGATGGCCAGGTCGATGAGATCGATGTCCATATCAATCGGGTTGCGGACGATGGTCACATCTTCATGCTCTACCAGATTCCGGATTATGATGTAGTTACCATTGATCCCCCTGATCAGAATGAAGACTATATGCAACGTCTTTTCTTTGCAAATCATGATTTTGGAGTTGTTGGAATCGATGATGAACCAGCGCTGCAACCAGCATATTTCAGCCTGAGTCAGAACTATCCCAACCCCTTCAATCCCAGTACGCAGATCTCTTTTACTCTGCCGGTAACGGGATATGTTGAGCTGACCGTATATGATATCCTGGGCCATGAGCTTGTGACCCTTCAGAACGGGACGCTTAACTCAGGTCGTCATGATGTCAGCTTTGATGGGGCAGCTTACTCAAGCGGTACCTATTTCTATCGCTTAAAGATGAATGGACATGAAGCTGTTAAGAAAATGTTGTTGGTAAAATAATAAAGAAGCTCTCAGAAAGAGGTCATCTGAATCGTGTAAAGCTGTGGGGTGAAATTTCTCTCCAGCTTTTATAAGGTCAAGATGGGGGTCAATTTTCAGTTGACCTCTTTTTGTTTTTCCCGGGTCGCAATGGTCCAGGGGTTTCACTCGAACAGGTGTGTGTGCAGGGAGATTACATGAACAAGCTATTCTTGAGATTTGGGTTGATCATACTAAGCCTTAGCTTTGGTTGGTCGGCAACGGTTGGAACGATCACCGGCAGAGTTATTGATGCCGCTACAGGGACACCCCTACCCGGTGTTAATGTGATGATACCCGCCCTTGGTCTTGGTACCGCTACAGACCCTGAGGGTGATTATTACATCCAGAACGTACCGGTGGGAATCCACATGGTGAAAGTGGGTATGATCGGTTATGCCAAAGTGACCATCACCGATGTACGTGTGATCATGGATCAATCAACCCGTGTGAATATCTCCCTAGAAGAAGAGATCATCGAAGG
Organism: Fidelibacterota bacterium; assembly: GCA_024278595.1. Lineage (GTDB taxonomy): Bacteria > Fidelibacterota > UBA8477 > UBA8477 > JABMPR01 > JABMPR01. Next base: position 49,158 of record JAJRSW010000048.1, read on the forward strand.
ACAGGAAATTACAGTTACTGCAGAACGACCCTTAGTCGAGAAGGATGTAACCGTTAAAAAGATGGTCCGAACTGCCGAAGAGATTAAAAATTTGCCAGCGCGTGACCTCACTGAGATGTTGACCCTGCAATCCGGTATCATCCAGATCAAGAGTGCTGAATATGGGATTCCCGGTTTCGAAGATCGTGGGATCGAGGAGATCCATGTCCGGGGTGGCCGTGCCGGAGAGATCGGCTACACCATTGATGGGATGTACATTGAAAATCCCATTTACGGCGGCATTGGTAAGGGAACCCGCCTGAATACTCATGCAGTTCAGGAATTCATTGTGCAGACTGGTGTTTTCAGTGCCGAGTATGGCGATGCCATGTCCAGTATTGTCAATAATATCACCCTGGCTGGTGGTGATCGGTATGCGGGCTCCATTGAGTGGCAGACCAGTAATTTGGGTGCACTAAGCTCAAAGCAGGATCGGTTAAGAGATTATAATAAATTTGCTGGTTCTTTTTCGGGTCCCATCATTCCAGGTATAAAGAAGCTCACGTTTCATGTCTCTGCGGACTATACCACGAAAGCTTATCGAGTCCTGAAATTTGATGACCTGGTCTATCTGGAAGATGATCCGGGCAATCTGACCAATGCTGAGAATAAGGTTCACTGGTTGGATCGGGATGCGGGTTGGAAGGCCTTTGGCTATGATCACACCTTTGACATTTTTACCAAGCTGCACTGGAAGATCGATCCGTATAAACAGCTGAACTTTACCCACTGGTATGTTAACTCAGAATTTAAAACCTTCAGTCGTTGGAATCAGTTCTATGAAGACGGTAAGAATGTTAACCGTAAATGGTCCCAACGCTATCATCTGGAATTTCGTCATCAACTGAATGAGAAGACCTACTACACTTTGAGCGCCTCGCGCTTTACCCAACAGATGGAGATCAATGTTGAAAACGGTGATATGGATGGTGATGGCTACCCGGATTGGGTAGAGTACCAGATCGGCACGGAAGCCCGGGGCAATCATCAGGGGGTTGAATACCATGGTGAGTGTGATATCCCCTTTGAGAGTGGACAGAATTTTCGGCCTGGGGCAACTATCGAAAATGAGACCAACAACTCTAAATTTCTGGAAGCATGGGGACCAGGCTGTCTCCGCGTTCAAATTGATTATTACGAGCGAACGGGAGAGGGTGCAGATTATGAAGATCCTTATGATATTTTTCTCCAGCAGGGCGAGGAAATAGAGATCAGACCCTGGCATAAGATCCGCATTGCCACTCGTTATAACGAGGTAGTATATGACACGGATGGTGAAACCATTTTAAGCAGTAAACTTTTTTCAAATGGTAATTTGATCAACCCGCTGGATTCAATTGATTATCGTAATTCTGCTGGCGATCGTCTCTGGTGGCACCTCGGTGATCCCATGGATAAATACCTGGAAGAAGGACAGTATGCGGCCTGGGAATATATGCTCTACCCTGACTCCACCTACAGTCTGTATTCAAATCCGCCTGGCACCATGACCCTTGAAGAAATGGCCGCCATGCGAGATTCGTTATATTATATCTTTTATTATGAGTATGGATCCGGTGGCTCAGATCGCTATCGGCACTGGACCAAGAGTGTCTCGGATGAGATCAAATTTGACCTGACTACCCGAGTCAACAAACATCATCAACTACGGGGTGGGGTGGATCTGAAACGACATCTGATCACCTTTGATGAGACCCAATTACCTTGGTTGGAAAGTCCCTATGGAGAAACCTATGGCCTGCCAGATCCAGATGAGGAGGTTAATACTTTGGATGAATTTTTATTCGGAACAGGTGAAAAATCTCCGGTTGAGATTGGTGCCTATGTTCTGGATAAGATCGAATACCCCTGGATGACCATCAATGCCGGCATCCGGTTTGATCTTCAAAATTCTCTTGATAGCTCCTGGTCTGATCCACGTCAAAGCACTTCCGGGGCAGTCCCCAGTGAATGGAAAGTACTCTGGTCACCCCGCATTGGGATTAGTCACGTTATCACTGATAAGGCGACCTTTACCTTTGGCTATGGTCGCTACTATCAAAACCTGACCTACCGGAACATCTATTTGAATGATGCCAACGATCTGACAACGGCCCTGCCTATTTTGGGTAATAGTCATGCCCAGGCTCAGAGCGTAACCTCCTATGAGTTTGGCTTAAACTGGGAATTCGTGGACTTTTGGCGGCTGGGGATGGTTGGCTGGTCCAAGGATTACTCTGATCTGGCTTCAACCGAACGGGTTCAAGCTTTTCCTTACAGCTATGCAGTGGTCGTGAATTATGACTACGGCTCAGCGCGGGGTGTGGATCTATCCCTCACCAAACGCGGGGGCAGCTCATGGTCAACTGTAATCCAGTATACCTTATCCAGAGCCACGGCCAACCGCGCAGATGCCTGGCAGGGTTACCGATCATCGGATACACCGCAATCCATGCCTAAAAAGGAAGTCCTCATGTCCTATGATCGTACCCACAACATGACCATCACTGGCGGTTATAAGTTTGATAAAAAGAACAGCCCCAAGATCTACGGAATCTATCCCTTCAATAATGCCACGCTGCACTTGACCTTGGTTGCTATTAGCGGTGCACCCTATACACCCTTCGACATCAACCTTAATCGTTCAGGAGCGACCAACTCCGAACGCATGCCCTGGTATATCGAGACCAACCTGGCTGCTCGGCGCAAATTCCATTTTGCCGGTGCCACCTGGTCGACTGGGTTTATTGTGCGAAACCTGTTCAATCGGGAGAATATCATCGATATCTATGAGGAAACCGGCAGCCCCACCGATCCTGGTCGGCGAGCCACAGCTGCCATTGAAAACGGATCATCGTCACTGACCGTCTATGATCGACCTTATTATTTCTCAGACCCGCGCAAGATCGATCTTACGCTTGAGCTTTCATTCTAGGTGAAATTATGAAAAAACTAAACATACTGTTACTGATCGTCCTGATCTCTGCGAGTCTCCTCCAGGGCTCAGAACCCCTGCCAATCAAACAAAGAGGTTTGTCAAAGACCTCAGCCTTTGACCCGATCCTCAATCGGGCCCGGGGATACATGAGTAAAGGTGAACTGCAATTCGCTACCCATAATTATGGCAGCTTTATCGAGTTCGAATCCTACTCATCACCCTCCGGTCTCTATAAAGGCTTTCAGTACATTTCCGATGTATCCTTTATTCTGGGTGTTCCCGGCAAACTACCGGACAGCGGCTACGCCCCCTGGGCCATGCGACCCGAATATTCAGGTGAGTATTTTGAAGATGACACCCTGGTCTATTGGGGCTCAACGGTCTCTGAATCATGGTTTGACCGAATTGATGGCAAAAAACAGGCCGATTGGGAATCCGTGGAAGGGCACTTTGGCAGATTGCATTCCGGCGATGTCCTCGCCGGAGAAATTTATGGTGGAATCTACACCGATACAGGTGATCCCTACCCACTGTTGGCCTCCAGTGATATTCCTGATACCTGGCCCATGACCCTTAATGCCACCACTGGGTTTGAGGAACGTACCTGGCCCGGTGCCTGGGCTGTGGATACAGATCCTAATTCCCCCCGGTTTGGAGAGGAGATCTTTGGTCGTCACATCGGTGACCAGGATATTTACATGGAATTTGATGACCGTCTGGCCACGCGTGAAGAAGATAAAACCCAGGGCTATCCCCTGGGGATGCACGTCATGGTCAACGCCCACTCCTATGGTAGATCCTACGCTGAAGATATTGCTTTTTTTACGGTTGAACTGGTAAACGAATCCTATAAAGGCTTCCCCCTGGATCTCAATGGAGATGGAGAAGCAAATCAGATCTGGTTACCCATTACTCATGCTGATGGGACTGTCAGCTATGAATTTCAACCCTTGAGTTTTGAAGCCTCTGCCGGTGATCTGGGTGATGGTAGCCACTATGGCTTTGATTATCAGGAAGTTTTTGGTGGTTTTTATTTTGATGTAGACTCTTACTCCAGAATGGAGAATGGGAGTTATGCAGGTCGTAGTAATGATGATGATATGATGGCCTATGATGCGGATTATGACATGGCATTTATCTGGGATTGGGATGATGATAGCAACGGTGAAGAGAATCTGGCATACTCTGCCTTAAAGCTGTTGGATACTCCCGCGGCCTCTCGCGATCTGGATCTGGATGGGGATGGTATCGTTGATGTGGCCCAGGGTGAAGCTTTGGGTCTCACCGACTGGCATTGGTTTGACTGGTATGTCCGTCCAGGTGTGGAAAGCGATGAGAATTCTGGTGGGAGTTGCAGCGGTGGTGGCTATGCTGGTGCAGGTGGTTGTCCTGGCGCCATTGATAAGGAAAATATCATGTATGCCCTCATGGCTGGGGATACATCCTACGTCGGTTCTGCAGGTAGTAATTTTTTCGATTGGGAATGGCGTAATATTCCCCAAGGAGATCCTAACCCCTTGCTGGCCGCCTATGAAGATTGGTATTTTCACCCGGCCAATGGTGGGAGTTTAAATCCCCATTTTGATTCAGTGGAAGGACTCCTTGAAGATTTTCCTGAAGGTCTGGATTGTGTGTTCATCATGTCTGCCGGCCCCTTTGATCTGGCTGTGGGTGACACCACCTATTTTTCGTTCGCTGTGATCATGGGTGATCCGCCGGATGACACTAAAAATTCTGATACCCCTCCAGATCTGGCGAAAAATGCCGAAATGGCCCAGATCATGTACGACCTACGCTACCAGGGTTTTTCCCCGCCAGATGCCCCCTCGGTCTCAGGAGTTGGTGATGATGGAAAGGTGACCCTGTACTGGGACTCCAAGGCTGAGTATTCCACTGATATCGTTACGGGATATGGCGATTTTCAGGGCTACAAGGTCTATCGGTCAACCGATGGCGGCCGGACCTGGGGTAATCCCCACAAGGATGTAATCTACGATAATGATGGTCAGGCAGTAGGCTGGAAACCGATCGCGCAGTTCGATCTCACAGAAGAAGAAGAGAATAATGATCCCTATGGCTACACGCACAATTACAGTGGCCCGGACCCGGTAGCTCCCTGGTTCAGCCTGGGAAGTAATACGGGTTTGGAACACCGCTATGTGGACAATGACGTTATCAATGGTGTCACTTATAGTTATTCCGTGGTCGCCTATGATATTGGGATTGATGATCTGGTTGATTCTGATAGTAATGTTCCTGAAGATGTTAATGGTGATGGTACCATTGATGATGATGAATACAAATGGGAACCGCTGGAATACCTGGAGAATTTTAAAGGAAATTCACCGCTTCTACCGCAATTTGTCACAATTACACCGGATGCCAGACCCTCCAATGCCCCTGAGGCGGCAGCACCTGAAGCCGCTGCCTGGAATCAGGGAAATGGGATCTTTGAAGTATTACCCAGTGACGTGAACGCCCTTGAAAGTGCCGCAGGTATTTACAAGATTGTGGTGGATGCTGATTCAGTACTCGCCCAGGATCGCTTTAATTATGCATCTACCATCCAGAATTCACGCTACTCCATCTATAATATGGATACCGGTGATACGATTATTGGCTGGGTCTATAACTCGGATGGAAGTATCGACTCCCTGGCTACTCGTCTGGTTGGGCGAGAACCGGTTTCATTTACCGATGGTGTGATCTTTGGCAGCCCCTGGGATGGCTTTATTATTTTCTCTGAGAATTATGACGAAGCCAAACTCGATACAGTGGAGTGGTTGAATAAATCACCCAGTACCTCACCCACATATCGGTGGAAAATTACCGGCTCAACTGATTATCGCTTCAAATATGCCTGTGATTATGACTTTGTGTGGGGCGAACCCAGTGAAGATACACGAGGGCATGCACTACCGTTTACGATCTACAACAAGACTGCAGGCACCCAGGTAGAAGTTTTTCTCAGCGGTGTGGGGAATGACGCCTATGGTCTTGCTCCCTTTCCAGACTATCCTGAATTCAGGAACCGCTGTATCTTTTACCTGAAGGAAGACATGGTTCCTGGTTATGATTCGACAAAAGTGAAATCCACCTGGAAGTATACCGTATCCTGGACTCCCGATTCACTGGCATCGAACATCCATTATAGTTTTCCAGGTATTGATACTATGCGCGTGACGACTAAAAAACCCTTCCGCAAGGGCGATGAGTTCTATTTCGATGCATCCAGCATCACTCAGATGAAGGAAGTGACCCAGAATCATGTTGAAGAAGTCCGGGTCGTCCCAAATCCCTACATCGTCTCTGCAGATTGGGAAACCGATATCAATCATAAGAGCCTGCACTTCACCAATCTACCCGATGAGTGCATAATCAGGATCTTTACCCTTACGGGTGAGCTGGTCTATACCATCCTCCATAACGATATTTTCTCAGGCCAGGCCGAATGGAACCTGAGATCCATGAATCGCCAAGAGGTGGCCCCCGGGCTGTACGTCTTTGTGGTTGAAACCCCGAACTTTGAACACTTCACCGGCAAATTTGCCGTGATCCGATAGGAGCGTGACTGATGAGAACAAATAATTCATACGCTCAGTTTGCCGTGATCTTCAGCTTACACAAGAAACGATTGATCACCCTAAATCTGGTGTTGACCCTCATGACCTCCCTGGGATTTGCCCAGGATGCCCGTCAGGATTCCCTGAATGCAGTTCTACCTGGTGATGATTTCAGTAAAGTAGCCACCTCAATCGGTCAATTCCTGAAGCTGGAATATGGTGCCGCTGGCTCAGCAGTGGGAGGTGCTTATACCGCTTTGGCTCATGGGGCTGTTGCCATGGCCTGGAACCCGGCTGGAATAGCCTTTTCGGACGGTCCGGATCTCTATGTAAGCAGCACCAATCTTTATGCTGGCATCAGCAGTAACTATCTTGGTCTGACCCTGCCCGTGGGTGGGGGAAATACCCTGGGTATTATCGCCCAGTATATGAGCTCCGGCGATATGGAAGTAACTACTCTGGACTATCCCAACGGTACGGGTGAAAATTTCCAGGTCTCAGGATTAGCCATTGGCTTGGCCTTCACCCGTATGCTCACTGACCGGCTATCGGTGGGTGTTACGGGAAAAATGATCCGTGAAACGATCTATCGTGAAACTGCCAGCACGTTTGCTTTTGATATCGGCTCAAATTTTGATCTGGGTATCTATGGGATGGTTCTGGGCATGTCCATTCAGAATTTTGGGGTTGGGACGCGTTTCGATGGCCCTGATCTAAATCAAATTGTTGATATTAATGATGATATCCAGGGCAACCCCGAATTGACCTCTCGCCTGTTAACCGAAGAATGGCCCTTACCAATTGTCTTTCGAGCTGGTATTCGGACAGATGTCATTGGTGGAAAGAGCCCCTGGTTACCCAACCCAGCTCACCGCTTGAGTATATTAGTTGACGCCAACGATCCCTTTGATGCAGTCCTGCGGGGTGCACTTGGATTCGAGTATGGCTGGAATGAAATGTTCTTTTTGCGCGGGGGGTATAAGTTCAATTATGAGTGGGCGATCCAGTATGACATCTATACCACCGAGTATAATAATGAGTATGATACAGGTGAGGATTACTTCGACCAGAATGGCAATGGTGTCTGGGATGATAATGAAACATTCACAGATGGCCTCAGGGTTAAGACTGACGAGGTGAATATCGGCAGTTGGGACAGTTATTATGGTTCGGATAAATATTCTTTACGTCGCTTTTCCATGGGGATGGGTATCAAATATAATTTGTATGGCACCAAATTGTTATTTGACTACTCCTACTCAAATTATGGTATTATAGGCATGGTTCAGCAAGTATCGCTGGGCTTTGGCTTTTAGATATTATTTGATAACTGTAATGGTCATAGAGAGCACGGCGATCTCAAATGTGAGACCGGCTCGGTCACTTTGATAGACTCAGTGTTATTGAAAAGACCGCATGACATAAATTACAAAATGTATTTAATTCAGTAAGATATTAGGCAACAATAATTACGATGAAGGAGAGTGGGATGAAACGCATATCGGTCATAGGTCTATTAATGATCTCAACATTATGGGCTGCCAATGTTGAGCCCAGTGCTGTTGAACAAAAGCTACAGGCTTTTTCAACTGAAACCAGTACTCAGGAACGAACAGTTATCGATGAGGCTGGTTCAAACATGGTATTCCGTGAATTGCGGGACTCTGTGAGCATCTTTTTCGAAGATTTCGAAGGCGATGTAAGTGGCTGGTCTGCTGCAGGACAATGGGTACTGACAGAAGACAATTCCTATAGCCCCACCCATAGTTTTGTGTCAGATGATGACCCCACCGGGGACGCTAACTCTGAATTATTAAGTCCCGTGATCACGCTTCCTGAGGTGAATGAAGTTGAGAATCTGACCTTTGATTTTGCCCTCTTTTGTGATTTTCCAGATGGTGATGGTGATGGTGATAACACCTTGGAAGATTATTATTTTGTAAAAGTTGCAGACATGAGCTCCATCCCCTGGCATCCGAGTTCCTTCAATGCTTTTGAGGGTGGTGTATCCTGGTGGTGTGGCTCTGATGATATTGAGGGGTACAACGATGCCTGGCTTCAGTTCCTGGATACGGATCCCATCGCACTGCCTGCTGATGCTGCCAGTTTAACCTTCAAAGTTAAATATGCCCTTGAGGAGTACACGGGCGGGGCTCAGATGATCGACGGTTGTTTGATCAATGGTTGGGATGTGGCCAATGCCCGTATCTCCACTGATGGTGGCACCACTTGGGATGCCCTTCAGGGAGCACCTGCCTACCAGTCAACCAGTGGTTTTGGCTGGTCCTTCAATGGTGATGGCTGTAATGTTCCTGGTTGGGGTGGCTTGAGTGCAGGCTGGGTCGATGCCAGTTTTGATCTTTCCGCCTATGCCAATCAAGAAGTTATCATTCGCTTTGCCTTTGGTTCTGATGCCAGTTATTCCACAGCAGATGATGCAACCCTCACCGGATATTATGTCGATGATATTCTGGTATCCACTGCATCAGAAACGCTCTTCTTTAATGATGCCACCACTGAAGATAATCTAAGTGCCTCAGGCATCTTGTGGACCGATCTATTTTATGATTATCATGATCCAGATGGTACCAGACCGGGTTCGCTTTTCTGGGAACAATATGTAGACGGTATGCAATTCAATGGTACCCTTGATCTCACACCCCTTGCCGGAAGAGATATTCGTCTCATGTGGAGAACCCGGATAGATGATAACGATGATGGTGGCAACGGAACAGGTCTTCATATTGATGACGTCAGTGTTTACAAGACCTCCCAACTGATTCTGCCCATCCCTGCCAATTTATCCGCTGAGGCGGAAGCCGGCGAAGTTCAACTTAGTTGGACCGATGTTAATGAATCACAGGCAGTATCATTCATTCATGGCGACAATACCATGGAATCCTTTATTTCAAGCTCGGTTCCCTGGACCTCTGGAGAAGTTCCTGGCTCGGCCTGGGCAGCTCGGTATGAAACCGGACTCCCCACAAGTCTGCAAACCTTTTCTTATGTGCTCAGTAGTGGCAATACCACCGATCCTGGTGCCATACTGCCGATCATCGTCACTGTCTGGGATGGAAACGAAGAAATAATTTTTGAAAGTGAGCCTGTTACGGCCACGGCTATGGATGAGCTCATGGAATACGATCTGAGCGCCGCCAATATTACCGTCATTGGTAGTTTTTATGTGGGCTGGGCTTATACAGATACCATTGCTCCTTATGTTGCTCTTGATTCTGATAGCCCCTATGAAGGTGAAGCCTATGGCTGGCATCCTGAAGGTACCATGCTGAGCCTCACTGGAACCGGTATGGATGGCAATTATGCCCTATATGCTACTGGTATCACGACCTCTGAAGGTGGCTTTACCTACAATGTCTATCGCCGCGAGGAAAGTACCAGTTTTGATGCACCTTTGAATGAAACTCCTCTGGCGGCAGCTTTTTATACTGACAACACCGTAACCAATGGCCTTGGGTATTACTATGCAGTTACTACTGTTTTTGATGGTGATGAAAGTGATTTCTCTGCTGAAATTTATGTACTACCAGAATCTGCCTCGGTTTATACCATGGCCAACGATGATGGATCTTCAGAATTTGGGTTCAACCTGGGTGCCGGTGGTTATCAAGCTACCAGGTTTACCCCTGAGGGTTATCCAACCTTGATCAAACGCATCAAGATTTACGTGCATGGAACGCCTGACGGTACTGCCAGTGCGATCGCCTATGTCTGGGATGACGATGGTGTCGATGGTATGCCATTTAGTGATTATGATCATTGGGGCATGAGTGGACTGGTACATGGCTGGAATGTTTTGGATGTATCAGCAGACTCAATCTGGATTAATTCAGGTTCTTTTTATGTGGGTGCCAAAGAAGTGAATTCCACGCCATCATTGGGTGCTGATATAGATGGATATGCTGGAGAATCCTATTATGAAGCAGGTGAGGGATGGGACAATATGGCTAGTCTCGGTCTTGAATATAATTTGATGTTCCGGGCTGATGTGGATAGTGCGTTCGTAGTGGTTGGGATCGATGATAACCCGACTGCCGGATTACCTGTTGAGTTTGCATTGTCTCAGAATTATCCGAATCCCTTCAATCCCTCCACGGTCATTCATTATGCACTACCAGAGGCTGGGAATGTGGAACTGAAGATTTATGATCTCACCGGTCGTCAAGTTGATGTCATCGTTCAGGAGCATCAGACTCCCGGTTATTACACAGTTGAACTGGATGCATCTCTTATGAATTCAGGCATTTATATTTACTCATTGAACTCGGGCAATACACATATAACACGGAAAATGATCGTACTGAAGTAAATTAACCTAAACAAGTCAAGACGGGCTGACAGTGGATTAATAGCTACTCTCAGCTCGTTCCATAACCGGGGCAAATGGGGTATAAGGATACAATGAAAAAACTAATTATAGTACTCGGACTGGTGTCGCTGCTGTCAACAGCATTTGCGACTGATCCGGAAAATACTGCTTATTACGGTGACCGCCTGCTTATATGCCTGCAGCCCGATATAGCAATTCAATCGGTTAGCTTCCGAGATAACACCCCCGTTACTGGTCTGGCAAGTTTGGATCAGCTCCTGGAACTACGCGAGATCACGGGTATGGAAAAATGGTTACCAGCTGCCACAGCAGATGATATGGACGGCGATGTGATGCTGGCCAATATCTATCGCTTGAGTTTTGACCAGGATCGCTCAGACCTGGATCAGGTCATGGCAGATTTTGCAAAAGATGCCCATGTGCTCTACACCGAACACGAGGGAATTCGCAAAGTTTATTATACGCCCAACGATACACGCTTCGGCTCTCAGTGGTTTCTCACGAAAATTGAGGCTGACGAAGCCTGGGATCTGTGGGATCTTCCCAACGGTATTGAACCTGGTGATATGAATATTGTCCTGGCATCCGTCGATTCAGGTGTCCACTATATTCATCCGGATCTATGGCGCAGTTCATGGATCAATCAGGCCGAAGTTCCGGCTACTATTTTTGATGCCATCGATACGAATGGAGATGACTATGTCTCCGCCGAAGAAGTTGTTGCCTCGCTGGAAGACTATAATTCAAGTGGCAGCATCAACCTTCAGGATGCCCTCCATGCGACCTCACCCTTTATGAATGGTATTGATAATGATGACTGGGATGCCAATCCGGACACTTATATTGATGATCTCATCGGTTGGGATCCATCTGGGGTGACCAGTGGGAATGACCCGGATAACGATCCACTGACCTATGGCAATATGAGCAATCATGGTACCCACGTGGCCGGTCTTCTGGCAGCCACAACTGATAACACCACTGGCATCGCAAGTGTCATTTTTAATGGATCTCTCATGTCAGTCAAATGTAATTATGATCAGGGTGACCCACTGTATATCCCCAATGGATATTCAGGTATGCTGTACGCTGCCAAAGCGGGTGCTGATATCATTAACCTGTCCTGGGGTGGGCCGGGATTCAGTAATTCTGAACAATCCCTGGTGAATTTGTGCTACAATACCTACGGAGCCCTCCTGGTTGCCGCTGCTGGCAACGATAACGTATCAGATGCGCACTATCCATCTGCCTACGACAATATGATCAGCGTTGCTTCAACAGGTACCCAGGATGTTAAATCAAACTTCTCCAATTATGGCTCCACCATCGATATTTCCGCTCCTGGGGAAATGATCCAAAGTACCATATTTAATAGCTCCTATGCTAATTTCAGTGGAACCTCCATGGCCTCACCCATTGCCGCATCCAGTTTTGGTCTATTGAAGTCAATCAACCCTGATGAAAGTAATCAATGGCTCATCGACAACATGCTCAGTTCTGCGGATAATATTGATGATATTAACCCCTCCTATATCGGTGAATTGGGAAGCGGTCGGATCAATATCAATACTGCCTTGGCTCATAGTATCTATCCGCTTTTGAGCTATGATTCACATAGTCTGCAGATGGTTGGTGACAATGGTGATGGCATGCTTTCACCCGGTGAAGAAGCCCGCATGCGGGTCAATCTGTTCAATGAACCTGGCTGGGTGGACGCTTCAGGCGTAACGGCTGTATTACGTAGTAATTCAGAGTATGTTACCATAACTGACAGTACCGCCAGTTATGGAGATATTTTTAATGGAAATATTGGGGTCAATGTATTAGACCGCTACCAGTTCTCCATCGCTGCTGAGGCTCCTTCGGGTCAATTCCCCTTTAGTCTGGAGATCACCGCAAATGCTGAAACTCAAAACACCTACACAACCGTGGTTGATTTCCAGGTCGAAGCCAGTATCTGGCAATTGAACTTCCCGGTGGCTTCCGGTGTTATCAAAGGGGGCAATGCCATCGTTGACCTGGATGGAGATGGTAGCAAGGAGATCATTTTTGGTGCTGAAGATAGCCTGGTTCATGTCATTCAGCAGGATGGTACTGAGTTGGCAGGCTTTCCTTTCCTCACGGGCAATAAGATCGAAGCGACGCCGGCTGTCGGGGACATAGACAATGATGGCGACCTTGAGATTGTCATCGGTTCAAAAGACTACAATCTCTATGTGATCCACCATGACGGTACTTCTGAAATCATCTATACGTCAACTCGTTACATATTTGCACCTGCAACATTGTATGACCTGGATAACGATGGTGATCTTGAGATCATTGTGGCCTGTTACAATAATGATGTCGCTGTTGTTCATCATGATGGAACCCCGTTCGGTGGGTTCCCCATCTTACTGGAAGATCATATTACTGAAGCTGTGGCTGTTGGAGATGTCACCGGGGACGGAAGTGTCAATATTGTGGTAGCCACCTG